>NZ_JAJCXD010000079.1:44888-161984 GCF_021056305.1 Actinokineospora sp. PR83 | reverse complement strand
CGCACCCGCGCCCAGTCGTCCTCCGCCGCGGCCAGCACCGGTGCGCAGTGCGGGCAGGCCGCGGCGTGGTCGGCCAGGGCCGGGTCGGCGGCGTGGCCGTCGGCGGCGAGCGCCACCAGGTCGGCCCGGTCGCGCCCGCAGGGCAGGGCGCCCGGCTCGGTTCGGGGGTCGGTCATCGCAGCTCCTCCAGCTTGGCGAGCAGGGCGACCCTGGCCCGGTACAGCCGCTTGTGCAGCACCGGCACGCTGACCTGGAGCACGCCCGCCACCTCCTCGTAGCTCATGCCCTCCAGTTCGCGCAGCACCAGGGGCACGCGCTGGGAGGGCTCCAGGGTGGCGATCGCCCGGTGCACCGCGCTCGCCCGCTCGCCGAGCAGCGCCCACGCCTCCGGCGACGGCCGACCGTCGGTCAGCCTGCCCGCGGGCACCTCGTCGAGCGCCACCGTGGGCCTGCGGCGGCGCAGGTGGGCCATGGCGGTGTTGGTGACCACGCGGTACAGCCAGGTCGACACGGCCGCGTCGCCGCGGAAGGACGCCCGGCCGCGCCAGGCGGCGATCCAGGCGTCCTGGACCACGTCCTCGGCCTCGGCCGGGTCGCCGCACAGCCGCAGCGCCACCCGGTACATCCGGTCGGTGTGCGCGCGCACCAGATCGTCGAACGCCTCCGGGTCCAGCGCCACGGCGTCAGTTCCCCCGCCGGTAGCGCAGCATCAGGAAGCCGTCGTCGGACAGCACCGACGCCAGGGCCAGCCGCCGCGGCACCGGCACCGGGCCGCCCCCGGCGATCCGGTCCACCCCGCCGCCCGCCAGCAGCGGCGCCACCGTCAGGCAGAGCTGGTCGACCAGGTCGGCGGCGATCAGGTCCCCGAACAGCCGCGGCCCGCCCTCGCAGCACACCCGGCGCAGCCCGCGCTCGTCCAGCGCGGCCAGCGCCGCGACCGGGTCCAGTTCGCGCTCACCCGCCACGACGACGTCCGCCCCGGCCTCGGCGAGCGCGGCCCGGTCGGCCGCCGCCGACGCCCCGGTGGTGATCACGATCGGGGGAACGGTGGTGTCGGTGAGCAGCGGCGAGTCCGGGGGGACCGAGCAGCGCGGGGTCACCACCGCGATCGGCGGCAGCTCCGCCAGCCCGCGCCGCAGCCGCCGGTCGGTCCGCGTCTCGGTGCGCTTGAGGCCCCGGTAGCCCTCGTCGCGGGCGGTGCCCCAGCCGACCAGCACGACGTCGGCGAAGTCGCGGCCGAGCGCGAACACCTTCTTGTCCGCCGGGCCGGACAGCCCCGCGGAGTGCCCGTCGACGGCCACCGCGCCGTCCGCGCTGGTCACGAAGTTGACCTGCACCCACGGCCGGTCGAGGTCCTCGGGGTAGTCGTAGAGCCGTTCGAGTGCGGTGTCGTCCACCACAGTGGGCGAACCGTCGGGGGAGGTGGGCCACAGCCTGTGCACCCGCCCAGCCAAGCACGCGGATACGCTCCCGGCATGTCCGCCGGGAAACTCACCGACCGCCAGCCCGAGATCGGCGCCGACGAGCTGGTCGCCGCGCTGGCACCGCCGCCGCGCTTCGGCGGGGTCCGGTTCGACACCTACGTGCCCAACCCGGACGAGCCCAGCCAGGCCGCCGCGGTCGAGGCGGGCTCGGCCTTCGCCGCGCGCGTCGGCACCGGCGGGGAGCGGTCGTTCCTCAAGCGGGTGTTCGGCGGCAAGGCCGACCCGGGCAAGCCCGGCCTCTACCTCGACGGCGGCTTCGGCGTCGGCAAGACCCACCTGCTGGCCTCGCTGTGGCACGCGGTGCCCGGGCCCAAGGCGTTCGGTACGTTCGTCGAGGTCACCAACCTGGTCGGCGCGCTCGGCTTCCGCGAGGCGGTCACCCGGCTCTCCGGGCACCGGCTGCTGGCCATCGACGAGTTCGAACTCGACGACCCCGGCGACACCATGCTGGTCACCCGCCTGCTCGCCGAGCTGACCGACGCGGGCGTGCACGTGGCGGCCACGTCGAACACGCTGCCGGACAAGCTGGGGGAGGGGCGGTTCGCCGCCGAGGACTTCCTGCGCGAGATCCAGGCGCTGTCCGCCCGCTTCGACGTCGTGCGGGTCGACGGCCCGGACTACCGCCACCGCGGCCTGCCCGACGCCCCCGACCCGATGACCGACGCCGACCTGGCCGCCAGCGCCGAGCGGGTCGAGGGCTCCACACTGGACGACTTCACCGCGCTGTGCGCGCACTTGGCCCGGGTGCACCCCTCGCGCTACGGCAGGCTCGTCGACGGGGTGACCGCGGTGCACCTGCGCGGGGTGGCACCGCTGTCCGGGCAGGACGTGGCGCTGCGGCTGGTCGCGTTCGCCGACCGGCTCTACGACCGCGCGGTGCCGGTCGTGGTCTCCGGCGCACCGGTGTCGGCGCTGTTCACCGAGGAGATGCTGCGCGGGGGCTACCGCAAGAAGTACCTGCGGGCGGTCAGCAGGCTGGTGGCCCTGTCCCGGGACGCGGCGTCGTTGCCGGGCGCCCAGGACTGAACCGCGGTAACGACCGGGAACCGGCTGGTGGGGCTAGGTGTGGCGGCCGGTCGGGGTGGACTTGTGCTCGTCGATCAGCGCCCACACGGACACGCCGGTCTTCGACCCCGCCGCACGCGCCCCCGACTGCCTGCGGGGACGTGGAGCGGTCTCGGTCGTGTCGTGCCTGCTCTCCGAGAAACCGAGTTCCTGGTTGATCTGGTCGTAGATGGGTGTGTCGGTCACCGCCATCCTCTCCGTCGCGAAAGGCCGCTCTGCCAGGTTACGCACCGTACGCCCCCGGTTTCAGGGCGCCACGCGGTGGTCCCCCCGCCACTTCGGGTGACGACCCGCCGCCACGCTACCGGCGGGGCCGTCCGGGCGTCGGTCCGCCGATCCTGGGGGCACCGGCAGGCGGTCGATCCCCGCCGCGACCACCACCACGGCCCCGACCGCCCAGAACAGCGCGCCGACGGTGTCACTCGGGTAGTGGTAGGCGAGCCCGACGATCGCGGAGGCCGCGACCGCGGTCAGGACCAGCCCCGCCGCCCCCGACAGCAGCGCGGTCCGCAGCCGGGTGCCCGCCGGGGCGCTGCCCGCGCCCACCAGGGTGATCACCGCCAGGATCGACACCAGCGTGCCGGTGTGCCCGCTCGGGTAGGCGAGGTAGTCGTCGTGCGTGCGGTCGAACAGCGGCTTGAGCACCCAGGTGTTCACGGCGGCGGTGAGCACCGGCCCGGCCACCGCCAGCAGCGCCACCCGCGGCCTGCGCAGCCGCAGCGCGATCACCACCAGCACCACCATGAGCCCGACCATCGCCGCGGGGTGCGTCGAGTACGACAGCGGCTCCAGCACGCCGGGCACCCCGGCGAACACCCGGTCCACCGCCCCGGTCACCGCCGCGTCCGCGGCCCCGGCGTCGGCCTGGCCCGCCACCGGCAGCCCCAGGGCGAGCACGGCGGCGAAGCAGACCGCGGCCACCGCGGCGGCGGGACCGCGCAGCGGTCGGGGCAGCAGGCGGTCTCGTTCCACGGTTCCACTATGCCCGAGGCCCCGGTCCGTCCACACTGGTCGGTCGCCCCGGGGCGCCGATCAGCCCCAGGGGTCGGCGTAGGTGATCCGGGCCAGCTCCGCGGCCACGTCGTAGGTCGGCTCGGGCGGCGTCGGCGCCAGCTCCTCCAGCGTCTCCAGCAGCACGTTCGCCACGGCCCAGTTCCGGTACCACTTGCGGTCGGCGGGGACGATGTACCAGGGGGCCGCCGCGGTCCCGCACCGCTCCAGCGCCGCCCGGTAGGCCTCCTCGTACTCCGTCCACCGCGACCGGGCCACCAGGTCGGCCGGGTCGTACTTCCACTGCTTGGCCGGGGTCTCCAACCGGGCGATCAGCCGCTCCCGCTGCTCCTCCGGGGAGATGTGCAGGAACACCTTCACCACGGTCGTCCCCGCCTCGGCCAGCTCGGCCTCGAACTCGTTGATCGCGAAGTACCGCGCGTCCCACACCTCGCGCGGCACCAGCTCCTCCACCCGCGCGATCAGCACGTCCTCGTAGTGCGAGCGGTCGAACACGCCGATGTACCCCGGTGGGGGCACCTGCTTGCGGACGCGCCACAGGAAGTCGTGCCGCAGCTCCTGCCGCGTCGGCGCCTTGAACGAGGTGATCCGCAGGCCCTGCGGGTTGACCAGCCCGCAGACGTGGGAGACCGTGCCGCCCTTGCCGGAGGTGTCCATCCCCTGCAGCACCAGCAGCACCGAGCGCCGGGACTCCGCGTACAGCGCCTCCTGCAGCACGGCGAGCCGGTCGCCCGTCGCGGCGAGGAGGTCGGCCGCCTCGGCCTTGGTCGCCGGGCCCACCGGGGTGTCGCGCGGGCCCAGGTGCAGACCCGAGCCGGGGCGCACCCGCAGCGCGTCCCGGACGGACGGGACCGTCTTCTTCGCCATGCCCGAGAGCGTAGCCGGGTGGATGCAACGAACCCGCGCCAGAGTCGGTCAGCGCGCAACGAATGCACGCCACAAGCAACACCCGACGGCTGAAACCGACGCCCGCGTGCGCCTAGCCTGGTCGCATGACCGCGACCGTGCCCCCCGCCACCACCCTGCCCGACCACATCGCGCTGGCCGAGGAGTGGAGCACGCACAACTACCACCCGCTGCCGGTGGTGGTCGCCGAGGCGCAGGGGGCCTGGGTGACCGATGTGCACGGTCGGCGGTACCTGGATTTCCTGGCAGGCTACTCGGCGCTCAACTTCGGGCACCGCCACCCCGAGCTGGTCGCCGCCGCCGTCGACCAGCTCGGGAAGCTGACCCTGACCAGCCGCGCGTTCCACCACGACCAGTTCGGGCTGTTCTGCCGGGAACTGGCGGAGCTGACCGGCACCGACCTGGTGCTGACGATGAACACCGGCGCCGAGGCGGTCGAGTCCGCCATCAAGGTCGCCAGGAAGTGGGCGTACCAGGTCAAGGGCGTCCCGGCCGACACCGCCGAGATCATCGTGGTGGGCGGCAACTTCCACGGCCGCACCACCACCATCGTCTCCTTCTCCACCGACCCCACCGCCCGCGAGGGCTTCGGCCCGTTCACCCCCGGTTTCCGCGTGGTCCCCTACGGCGACACCGCCGCGCTGGAAGCGGCCATCACCGACCGCACCGCCGCCGTCCTCGTCGAACCCATCCAGGGCGAGGCGGGCGTGGTCGTCCCGCCGGTGGACTACCTCCCCGCCGTCCGCCGCCTCTGCGACGCCAACGACGTGCTGCTCGTCGCCGACGAGATCCAGTCCGGCCTGGCCCGCACCGGCACCCTGTTCGCCCTCGACCACGAGGGCGTCCGCGCCGACCTCTACACCCTGGGCAAGGCCCTCGGCGGCGGCATCCTCCCCGTCTCCGCGGTCGTCGGCCGCCGCGACGTGCTCGGCGTGCTGCGCCCCGGCGAACACGGCTCCACCTTCGGCGGCAACCCGCTGGCCTGCGCCGTCGGCCGGGCCGTGGTGCGCCTGCTGGCCACCGGCGAGTTCCAGGAGCGCTCCACCACCCTCGGCGCCCACCTGCACGGCAGGCTCGGCGACCTCGTCGGCCACGGCGTGACCCGTGTCCACGGCCGCGGCCTGTGGGCGGGCGTGGAACTCACCGACCGAACCGGCCGCGCCGCGTCGGAGGACCTGATGGCGCGCGGTGTGCTGTGCAAGGAAACCCACGGCACCACGCTGCGCATGGCCCCGCCGCTGGTCGTCACCGAAGCCGAGGTCGACCACGCCGTCGACACCCTGGCGCAGGTCATCGCCTGACCGCAGGCAGGCGTTGCCAACCGACCGCCCTGCCACAGGCGAGGCTGCCGGGGGCATTTCGGTCGACAACCCGTGGGTCGCATCGGTTGAATGGCCGACGTGCGGGTGATCCTCGATACCAATCTCTGGTCCTCGATCGGGGACGAGGGGGTGGTGGACGAGTTCACCCGGCTCATGGCCGCGCACTCGCTGCGGGTGTTGATGCCGCCGAGCATCCTCATGGAGGTCCTCAGGATGCCCGCCTCGGCAGCTGAAGCCCGAGGGCGCATCGTCCACGCGCTGGTACGGGGTTCTCGCCACCGGTTGAGCACCGAGGCCGAGTCGGAGGCCGCCGAGGTCGTCGCCGAGGTCAAGCGGTTGCGGCCCGCGTGGCTGCGCGCCATGCCCGACACCGCGCGAGTGGCCTCACTGCATGGCTTCTGGACGAAGGCGATCTGGCGGCAGGCGAGCCGGGATTCGTCACCTCTGCACCGGTACGAGGTCGCGAACACGCAGAAGCACGACCACGTCATTGCCACCCAGAAGCGGCAGCGCAGCCTGTTCCTCCAGGACAAGGCCCCGCTGCGCCCGCTCACCGGGCTGATGGTCCACGAAGCGGCCGACGCGGGCCGTCACCTACCCGGGTGGGACGGTCGGCCGGTCGAACCCTGGCGGGTCGCCGCCCGGGCGTTCCACTGGTACGAGTTGGTCCAGGTGACCGCTCGGGCGTTGCTCACGCGAGAGGACACCACCACTGCCGACTGGGTGGGGGCTCACGTCGACCTCGCGCGACTGCGCGCGGATCCGGAGGACTTCACCAGGTTCTGGTTGCAGGATGTGCGAGTCGACGCCCTGCGCAGGCAGTGGGTGAGGTGGGCGGTGAACCTCCTGCAGGCCGACCAGAAGATCACCAAGGGGAACCCCGCTGACGAGCAGCACTGCTCGTACCTCGTCGACTGCGACCTCTTCCTCTCGGCTGACGCACGCTGCGTCGCCGTGTTCGAGATCGTCAACGAGGATGCGCCGTTCCCCGTCGCGCGACCCGTTCTCGTGTCCGGCGATCGGGGCGTGCCGGTGTTGGAGCGGATCGCCCGCGTGCTGTGAGGGCTGGTCAGCGCAAGGCCGGGATGACCTCGTCCCCGTAGGCCGCCAGCGTCTTCTCCCGCTCGTCGTGCATCAGGTAGACCGCGAACTGGTCCACGCCCAGCTCCTTGAGCTGCCGGAGCCTTTCCACGTGCGCCGAGGCGGGACCCACCAGGCAGAAGCGGTCCACGATGTCGTCGGGCACGAAGTCCGTCGACGGGTTGCCCGCCTTGCCGTGGTGGGCGTAGTCGTAGGACTCGCGGCCCCGGATGTACTCGGTCAGCTCCTTGGGGACCGGCCCGGACTCGCCGTAGCGGGCGACCAGGTCGGCCACGTGGTTGCCGACCATGCCGCCGAACCAGCGCAACTGGTCGCGCTGGTGCGGCAGGTCGTCGCCGACGTAGGCCGGGGCGGCGACGCACACCGTGATCCCACCGGGGTCGCGCCCCGCTGCGCCCGCCGCCTCGCGCACCGCGCCGATGGTCCACTCGGCGATGGCCGGGTCGGCGGTTTGCAGGATGAACCCGTCAGCGTGCTCGCCGACCATCTTCAGCGCCTTGGGCCCGTACGCGGCCATCCACACCTCCAGCCGCCCGTCGCGCACCCACGGGATGCGGACCGGTCCGCCGTGGTGCTCGACCTCGCGGCCCTCGGCCAGCTCCCGGATGACGTGCATCGACTCGCGCAGCACCGCCAGCGACGCGGGCCGTTGCCCGATTACCCGGCGGGCCGAGTCACCCCGGCCGATGCCGCAGACGGTGCGGTTGCCGAACATGTCGTTGAGCGTGGCGAACAGCGACGCCGTCACCGACCAGTCGCGGGTGCTCGGGTTGGTCACCATCGGCCCGACCACCAGCGACCGGGTCTGCGCCAGGATCTGCGAGTAGATGACAAACGGTTCCTGCCACAGCACGCACGAGTCGAACGTCCAGCCGTGGCTGAACCCGCGCTGCTCGGCCTCCACCATCAGCCGCACCACGTCGCTCGCGGGCGGGTCGGTCTGCAACACCACACCGAAGTCCATGCCGAGCCTCCTAGAGCAGGTACTGGGAAAGATCGCGCTTCAGAAATCGGCCGTGCCCGGGCTTCCCGTGGAACGCGCCGTCGGCGATGACCACCGAACCCCGGGAGAGCACCACCTCGACCCTGCCGGTGATCTCCATGCCCTCGTAGGCGGAGTAGTCCACGTTCATGTGGTGGGTCAGCGCGGAGATGGTCTGCGTCGCCGCCGGGTCGTAGACCACCACGTCGGCGTCGGCCCCGGGGGCGATGGTCCCCTTGCGCCCGGCCAGGCCGAACATCCGCGCCGGGGTGGTGGAGCTGATCTCCACCCAGCGCTCCAGGGTGATCTCCCCGGCCACCACGCCCTGGTGCAGCAGGTCCATCCGGTGCTCCACGCCGGGCATCCCGTTCGGGATCTTCGAGAAGTCGTCCTTGCCGAGCACCTTCTGGTCCGCGAAGCAGAACGGGCAGTGGTCGGTGGAGACCACCGACAGGTCGTTGGTCCGCAGCCCCCGCCACAGGTCCGCCTGGTGGTCCCTGGTCCGTAGCGGCGGCGAGGCCACGTACTTGGCGCCCTCGAAACCGGGTTTCGCCATGTCCTCGATCGACAGGTACAGGTACTGCGGGCAGGTCTCGGCGAACACGTTCTGCCCGGTGTTCCTGGCCGCCGCCACCGCCTCCAGCGCGTGCCGGGCCGACAGGTGCACGATGTAGAGCGGCGCCCCGGTGACCCCCGCCAGGGCGATCGCCCGCGACGTCGCCTCGCCCTCCAGCTCCGGCGGCCGGGTCAGCCCGTGCTCCACCGGGGCGGTCCGGCCCTCGGCCAGCGCCTGCGCCACGAGCTGGTCGATGGCGATGCCGTTCTCCGCGTGCATCATGATCATCGAGCCGGTCTCGGTGGCCCGCCGCATGGCGCGCAGGATGTCGCCGTCGGTGGAGTAGAAGACGCCGGGGTAGGCCATGAACATCTTGAAGCTGTTCACCCCCGCGTCGATGCACGGCCGCATCTCCTTGAGCGAACCGTCGTCCACCTCGGAGATGATCATGTGGAAGCCGTAGTCGACGGCGCAGTTGCCGTCCGCCTTCGCGTGCCACTTGTCCAGCGTCGACAGCAGCGACGTGCCGCGTGCCTGCACCGCGAAGTCGATGATCGTGGTGGTGCCGCCCCACGCCGCCGCCTCGGTGCCGGTGGCGAAGGTGTCGTGCGAGAACGTCCCGCCGAAGGGCATCTCCATGTGCGTGTGCGCGTCGATGCCGCCGGGGATGACGTACTTGCCGGTGGCGTCGATCCTCCGGTCCGCCTCGGTGATCAACCCCGGTGCGGTGACCGCGGTGATGACCTCGCCGTCGACGACCACGTCCGCGTGCGCGCGGCCGGTGGCGTTGACGACGGTCCCTCCCGTGATGATGGTGCGCATCCGTGGGCCTCTCAGGGCTTGGTGAGCGAGTCGTAGCTGTCGGGGCGGCGGTCCCGGTAGAACTGCCACAGGTCCCGCACCTCGGCGAGCAACCCCATGTCCAGGTCGCGGACCACGACCTCCTCCTCGGTGTCCGACGCCGCCTCCCCGACGAGCTGCCCGCGCGGGTCGGCGAAGTAGGTCTGCCCGTAGAAGTCGTTGTCACCCAGCGGCTCCACGCCGACCCGGTTGATCGCGCCGACGAAGTACTCGTTCGCCACGGCCGCCGCGGGCTGCTCCAACCGCCACAGGTACTGCGACAGCCCCCGGCTCGTCGCCGACGGGTTGAACACGATCTTCGCCCCGGCCAGGCCCAGCGCCCGCCAGCCCTCCGGGAAGTGCCGGTCGTAGCAGATGTAGACGCCGATGCGGCCCACGGCGGTGTCGAAGACCGGGTAGTCCATGTTGCCGGGGCGGAAGTAGAACTTCTCCCAGAACCCCTTCACCTGGGGGATGTGGTTCTTGCGGTACTTGCCCAGGTAGGTGCCGTCGGCGTCGATCACCGCGGCGGTGTTGTAGTAGACGCCCACCTGCTCCTGCTCGTACATCGGCGCGACGATCACGATCCCGTGCCGGGCCGCGACCTCGCACAGCAGCTCGGTCGTCGGGCCGTCGGGGATGCCCTCGGTGTAGGAGTAGTAGTCCGCGTCCTGCACCTGGCAGAAGTACGGGCCGTAGAACAGCTCCTGCAGGCACACCACCTGGGCGCCCTGCGACGCCGCGGTCGCGATGTGGTCCACCGCGGCCCTGATCATCGAATCCTTGTCGCCGGTCCACTTCTGCTGGATGAGACCGGCCCTGACGACGTCAGACACGGACTTCCCCTTCCTGTGGGCGGGAGTTGTCCCGGTTGGGCAGTGACACAATGGTGTGGACGAGGAGGGCGGACACGAACCCGACCGCCCAGTTGTAGTCGTAGAGCGGCTTGAGGAACGGGATCAGCCCGTCGTCGGGGAACGGCCCGCCGTACGCGCCGCCCACGGCCAGCACGGCACCGACCACCGACGCCAGCACGGCCTTGGGGTTCCACCCGCCGGTGAACCAGTAGCGGCCCCCCTCGGTGTAGAGGTCGGCCACGTCGAGCCGGGTCCTCAGGACGAACCAGTACCCCGCGACCAGCACCCCCGCGATCGCCGCGAGCACCCCGCCGTAGAAGCCCAGCCAGGCGAAGATGTAGATGCCCGGGTCCGAGATCAGCCGCCACGGCATGATCACGATCCCGATCACCCCGGTGATCAGCCCACCCGCGGCGAAGGTGATCCGCTTCGGGAACGCGTTGGAGAAGTCGTAGGACGGGCTGACCACGTTCGCCGCGAGGTTGCACGAGACGGTCGCCAGCACCAGCGCCACCAGGGCGATCACCACCAGCACGGGGTTGTCGAACTTCGCGGCCAGCAGCGCCGGGTCCCACAGGTCCGGGTCCTCCCCGTAGAGAAGCTGCCCACCGGAGGTCGTCAGGATCGCCACCACCGCGATGAACGTCATCGTCGTCGGCAGCCCCAGGACCTGCCCCCGCACCTGCGTCTTCTGCCCGCCACCGAACCGGGTGAAGTCCGGCATGTTCAGCGACAGCGTCGCCCAGAACGCGATCATCGCCATCAGCGAGGGCGCGAACACCGCCCAGAACCCCGAACCCCACCCCAGCTTCGACGGCGCCGCCAGGATCGGCCCCAACCCACCGGCCTTGACCAGCACGTACCCCAGCAGGATCAGGAACCCCACCGACACCAGCGGGGCGGTCCAGTTCTCAAACCGCCGGATCGCCTCCATCCCCCGCCAGATGATCGCCATCTGCACGACCCAGAACAGCAGGAAGCTCACCCACAGCGTCCACGGCTGCCCGGCCACCCGCGCCGCGTCCACCCACCCGGCCCCGGCGAGCTTGCCCACGATGACGTACACCGCCTGCCCGCCCACCCAGGTCTGGATGCCGAACCACCCGCAGGCGATGAACCCCCGCAGCAGCGCGGCCAGGTTCGCCCCGCGCACCCCGAAGAACGCCCGGGCGAACACCGGGAACGGGATGCCGTACTTGGTGCCCGCGTGGCTGTTGAGCAGCATCGGCACCAACACGATCAGGTTGCCGATCACGATCGTCATCAACGCCTGCACCCAACTCATCCCCAACGCGATCAACGAGGCGGCGAGGGTGTAGCTGGGGATGTTGTGCGCCATGCCCATCCACAGCGCGAAGTAGTTGTAGGTCGTCCAGGTACGCTGCGCCACCGGCACCGGCGCCAACTCGGCGTTGTGGAACCGGCTGCCCTCGATGCCGGACGGGTCGGTGAGTTCGACCCGGCCGTCCGGGAGGGTGCGCTGGGTGCCGCCGGTTTCCGCAGTGGCCATCGTCTGCTCCGATGCTCGGGATCAGAGTTCCATCCCGGCATCCTTCGGGCAGGTTGAGGTCACCCGGCAGTGTCACTGTGTTCAGCCTTCAGCCGGATGACACGCACACTGCCGATTGCCAATGGGGCCGTGGGTGTGTTGCCGAGACGCGATTTACGCCATGGCAATTGCACTGTCATCCCTCGGGCGATCGAGAATTCGGCGATTACATCGGTTGCGGCCAGCTCGGCCGGAATAGCCCCGCTCGCGCGGGGGGCGCACGCTCACCAATCCGACCACCAACCCAGGCCCGGGAACAGCCCCGCGCGCG
This sequence comes from Actinokineospora sp. PR83, assembly GCF_021056305.1. Lineage (NCBI taxonomy): Bacteria > Bacillati > Actinomycetota > Actinomycetes > Pseudonocardiales > Pseudonocardiaceae > Actinokineospora > Actinokineospora sp. PR83. The sequence goes on along the minus strand of NZ_JAJCXD010000079.1, from coordinate 150,040 downwards.
GGGAAGACGTGCTGAGCTACTCGACCCTCGGCACGAGCTGGGAACAGCCCCGCTCGCGCGGGGAAGACGCCCTGCACCTCCGTTGAACCCCCGCCCGCTGCGGAACAGCCCCGCTCGCGCGGGGAAGACAAGTGTCGCAAAGCGCGAGAAGTCTTTATCGGGGGAACAGCCCCGCTCGCGCGGGGAAGACGGCCCGCAGGACGCATGGGTGATCAGCACCGACGGAACAGCCCCGCTTGCGCGGGGAAGACCCCGCCGATCAGCGTGAGCGGCTCCTCGGGGCGGGAACAGCCCCGCTCGCGCGGGGAAGACAGCCCGACCCGCTCCACCCGCCAGCGCGCCGCCGGAACAGCCCCGCTCGCGCGGGGAAGACGGAGGCTTCTCCGGCGTCGAGGCGTGTCGCAGCGGAACAGCCCCGCTCGCGCGGGGAAGACGAAGCCTGGCAGTCAGCGGCCTTGGGCACGGAGGGAACAGCCCCGCTCGCGCGGGGAAGACGGCCCGCCCCGGCCCGGCTGGACGTCCTTGAGCGGAACAGCCCCGCTCGCGCGGGGAAGACCCGTGGGTGGTGGGGCGGGGGGTGTACAAGACGGAACAGCCCCGCTCGCGCGGGGAAGACAGCGCCACCAGTGCTGCTCTGGTCGGGTCGGGGGGAACAGCCCCGCTCGCGCGGGGAAGACGATTGTTGGTCGAGCGTGGTTCGGTGTCGAATGGGAACAGCCCCGCTCGCGCGGGGAAGACTGACGCACCGCCGCAGACCTGTGCTCCGAGGTGGGAACAGCCCCGCTCGCGCGGGGAAGACACTTGTTGACCTGGACGTTTACGACGCTTGGAGCGATTTTAGCATCACTTTCAAGCGAGCCAGAGACTTAAGTAGCGACATGGTCACACTCTGTGATAGTAGATTGATTCTGGTTGTCTCGTGCCGTAGCGGCTGCGGATGTGAGTTGGGCAAGACCGCCTCCTGGCATCCATCGCATGCGTTCGGCTGCACTGTTGGCTGACAGGCATCTTGTCGGTGCGCGAACCCCGTCCGTGTGATCATGGGGTGGAAGGTGTGGGTGGGTGGCTCGGACCCGCTGGTCTCGCTTTCGCTGCGAAGCGTCATCGTTGCATCGCCTTCGATGGAGATCGAAACCGAGAGGGTGCCCATGGGTGTGCTGGTGCTGTCGCGGATGCTTGTCGGTTGATCACTGGGGTGGCCCGGACGACATGGTCGGCGTGGTGCCGGGGTGCTGGGTGGCCGGTGCTATGACTCTGGGTCGGACAGATCGGATGAGGGCTGTCGGGGGTCTGCTGTCTGGGGCATTGGTTTGCTTCGTTGGGGCCATTCGGGTGAATCCGGGTTGATCCCGAAACGAAATCGAGGGGTCTGGGGATTTGAGACGGCAGTACGCCGAACGCTTGATGGGGGGATCTTGACGACGCTTGTGGACGCTTGGGCGACCGTCTGGGCGAAGACCGAGTTCGATCCTGATGGGTCAGCCCCCGAGTGGTTGCCGTTGTGGCAGCACCTCGATGACACCGCCGGTGTTGCCGCTCTGCTCGTCCGGGAGTGGTTGTCCCCCTTGGTGATCGCTCGGATGGCGCGGGAACTCCCCGGTGGTCGGGAGGGTGTCGTCCACCTCGCACAGTGGCTCGCGGGCGTGCACGACGTGGGGAAGGCCAGTCCGGCGTTCGCCGTGCAGGCGACCGCAGTGCGGGCGGACGGCCTCCTCGACCACATGCGACACGCGGGTCTCGTGGTCGACCTGCGGCTCCAGCATGATCCCCAGCGGGGCGCGGTGAACCACGCCCTCGTCGGTCACCTGGCCGTGCGGGATTGGCTTCGGGGTCGCGGGTTCGACCGGCGGATTGCGGGTCAACTCGCATCGGTGGTCGGCAGTCACCACGGCATGACGCCGAACGGCGACCAGTTGGCCAACGCTGGTGACCGGGCGGAGCTGGCGGGCGTCGGGGTCTGGGGAACAGTGCGGGCCGCGTTGCTTTCCCGCGCGGCCGACCGGTTCCCCGGGCTCGGGGAGTTCTCGACGTCGGACCTGAGTGTGCCGACGCAGGTGATCTTGACCGGGGTTGTCATCGTCGCCGACTGGATCGCGTCCAACTCCGAGCTGTTCCCGTTGTGGCCCCTGCACTGGCCTCCCTCCCTTCCCGACGACGAGGTCACCGCTCGACGGGTGGCCGACGGTTGGGGGCGGTTGGCCCTCCCGCGCGGGTGGCGGGCGACCGCGTTGGGTGGGGACCCCGATGCGGTTTTCCGGGCGCGGTTCGACAAGCCCTCGGCCAGGCCGGTGCAGCGGGCCGCCGTCGCCGTGGCCGAGGGGGGTGAGCCGGGGATCGTGGTGATCGAGGCGCCGATGGGGTCGGGCAAGACCGAGGCGGCCCTGTTGGCCGCAGAGGTGCTCGCCCACCGGACCGGGGCCGACGGGTGCTTCCTCGCCCTGCCGACGCAGGCGACCACGGACGCGATGTTCAGCCGGGTTCGCCACTGGATCGACCGGTTGCCCGCCGACGCGGCGGTGTCGGTCACCCTCGCCCACGGCAAGGCGCACCTCAACGACGAGTACTCCGGGCTGGTCCGCCGTGGCCGCTACGTCGGGGTCGGTGAGGGCGACGACGACTGCGGCGCGGTCGCGCACCAGTGGCTCAGCGGGCGGAAGAAGGCCGGGCTCGCGTCCTTCGTGGTCGGCACCATCGACCAGGTCCTCTTCGCGGGGCTCAAGAGCAGGCACCTGATGCTGCGCCACCTCGCGCTCGCGGGCAAGGTCGTGGTGATCGACGAGGTGCACGCCTACGACGTCTACATGTCCCGTTACCTGCACCGGGTACTGCACTGGCTCGGCGCCTACGGTGTCCCGGTCGTCCTGCTCTCGGCCACCCTGCCCGATGCCCGCCGCGCGGAGTTGGTGCGCGCCTACTCCGAGGGGAAGGGAGTGGTTGCGACGATCGCCGATGGCCATCCCGGCTATCCGGCGATCACCACGGCCGCGGGGTCGACACCGGTCCACGACACCGTTGTGCCCACCGCCGTCCACCTCGACCGGCTCGCCGACGATCTGGACACGCTTGTCTCCCACCTCCGGGAAAACCTCGTTGACGGCGGGTGCGCAGTGGTCGTGCGCAACACCGTCACCCGCGTGCAGGAGACCGCCGAGCGGCTCGCCGCCGAGTTCGGTGCCGACGCCGTGACCATCGCCCATTCCCGTTTCCTGGCCTGCGACCGCGCCGAGATCGACCGGTCCCTGGTGCGCCGGTTCGGCCCCGGTGGCGCCGATCGGCCCGGCCTGCACATCGTGGTGGCCTCGCAGGTGGTCGAGCAGTCCCTCGACGTCGACTTCGACCTGATGGTCACCGACCTGGCGCCCATCGACCTGGTGCTCCAGCGCCTGGGCAGGCTGCACCGGCACGACCGTGTCCGCCCCGACCGGTTGCGGGCGCCGCGGTGCGCGCTGGTCGGCGTCGAGGATTGGGCCGCCGGTCCGGTGGCGCCGGTGCCGGGGTCGCGTCGCGTCTACGGTGATCAGACACTGCTGCGCTCGGCCGCGTTGCTGGTGGACCGCGACCGGATCGTCCTGCCCGACGACATCGCCCCGCTCGTGCAGCGCGGCTACGGCGAAGGCGTGCTCGGCCCCGAGTCCTGGCAGCGGGCGATGGCCGCCGCCGCGTCGGTGGCGCTGGTGAGCCAGCGGCAGCGGACCGAGGCCGCGGACGCCTTCCTGGTCGGGCGAGCGGTCGACCCCGGCTCGCTGGTGGGCTGGTTGGTCGCCGGGGCGGGCGAGGCGAAGGACGAGGTGCGGGGCGCGGCCCAGGTGCGTGACGGCGCGGAATCGCTCGAAGTCCTGGTCGTCCAACGCGATGCGGACGGTGGACTGCTGGTGCCCGACTGGGTCAAGGGCGGCGGTGAGCAACTCCCGCTGTTCGAGCAGGTGCCCCGGGCGCAGGCGAAGGTGGTGTCGGCGTGCTCGGTGCGGCTGCCGGTTGCGTTGAGCCACGGCGGGGTCATCGACGCCGTCATCGCCGAGTTGGAGCGGACCCGCATCACCTCCTTCGACCTCACCCCCCTGCTCGCGGGGCAGCTCGTTCTCGTGCTCGACCACGACCGCCAAGCCGACCTGCACGATTTCCACCTGACCTACGACCCGCGCCGAGGACTGCTGCATGAGCGACTCTGAACCCTCCTTCGACCTGATCGAGCAGCCTTGGATCCTGGTCAGGCTGGACAACGGCGACGTGGTCGAGCTGTCCCTGGTGGACACCGTGCGGCGCGCGAAGGAGGTCGTGGCCCTGCTCGGAGACGTGCCCACCCAGGTCTTCGCCGTGACCCGCCTGCTCTTGGCGGTCCTGCACCGCGCGGTCCGCGGACCCGCTGACCTGGACGAGTGGGAGCGGATGTGGTCCGGGGGGCTCCCGGTCGACACCGTGCGGCGCTACCTCGACGAGCACCGGGAGCGCTTCGACCTGCTGCACCCGCTCACCCCGTTCCTCCAGGTGGCCGACCTGCACACCCCCAAGGGCGAGTTCTCCGAGCTGAGCAAGCTGATCGTCGACGTGCCCAACGGCCGCCCCTTCTTCACCACCCGCATCGGTGGCGGGCTCAGCCTCTCGTTCGCCGAGGCGGCCAGGTGGGTCGTGCACTGCCAGGCCTTCGACCCCTCCGGCATCAAGTCCGGCGCGGTCGGCGACGAGCGCGTCAAGGGCGGCAAGGGGTACCCGATCGGCCAGGCCTGGTCGGGTCACCTCGGCGGGGTGCTGGTCGAGGGCGGGAACCTGCACGAGACGCTCCTGCTCAACCTCGTCACCACCGACTTCGAACGGGCCGAATCCGATCGGGAGGACCTCCCGGTGTGGGAGCGGCCGGTGCTCGGTGCCGCTGAAGAGGTGCCTGGAGGTCGCGCCCCCGCAGGCCCGGTGGAGTTGTTCACCTGGCCGAGCCGCCGCATCCGCCTCGCCGTCACCGGTGATGAGGTCACCGGTGTGCTGATCTGCAACGGTGACCGGCTCACCCCGCAGAACCTGAACCGCTTCGAGCCGCACACGGCGTGGCGGCGCAGCAAGGCCCAGGAGGCCAAGCACAAGCAGGCGACCGTCTACATGCCGCTGGAGCACGACCCCTCGCGGGCGATCTGGCGCGGATTGCAGGCCATGCTCCCGGCCGCGACCGCCTCCCCGGGCGGCGGCGAACCGCCTCCCCGGCTCTCACCCGGGGTGGTTCGCTGGGTGGGGCGCCTCAGGGTGGAGGAGGCACTGCCCGCCGACTACCCGGTCCACCTGCACACCCTGGGCGTGCTCTACGGCAGCAACAACTCGGTCGTCGACGAAATCGTCGAGGACCGCATGTCGGTCGCCGCGATGCTGCTCACCCAGGACGCCGCCGCTCTCACCGCGGTGGTCCTCGCGTGCGTGGCCGCGGCCGAGGCGGCGGCCAAGGCGCTGGGATCGCTCGCCGCCAACCTGGTCGAAGCGTCCGGTGGCGAGCACGCCGGGCCCCGGTCCCGCGCCCTGGAATCCGCCTACGACGCGCTGGACCCGCTGTTCCGGTCCTGGGTGGGCGGGTTGGGCCCGGACACCGACCCCACCACCTGCCAGCAGGAGTGGCACGAGAGGGCCAAGCGGGCCATTCGCGCGCTCGGCGTCGACCTGCTCGCCCAGGCGCCCGCGGTGGCGATGGCGGGCCGGTCCCGCGGCGGTCGCCTCCTCACCGCCTTCCACGCCGACCGCTGGTTCGACAAAGCCCTGCGCGACGCCTTCCCGATGGCCGGTCGGCGCGTTCCCGAGCCGATCGCTTGAACACCCTGGGAGAGTCCATGACCACCGAAACCACCGGGGTACCGGCAACCCCCGAGCAGCCAGTCGAGGAGCGCCCAGCTCGGGACCACTCGACCCTGAGCGGGATCGTCGGTGCCCGCGCGACCGCGTTGCAGAGCGGCTACCTGCGCAACGTGTCCTCCAGCGTGGCGGCCCTGGCCCAGTTGCGGCGGGCCGTGGGCAAGGAACCCGGGAGCGTCCCGGAGATCCTCGTCCACACGCTGCACCCGGTCTTCGCCCGCGGCGCGCGCTCCGACGAGCCGACCCACGACGAGATCGCCGCCCACCACTGCCTGACGCTGTTCGCGCTGCACCAGCAGTCCCAAGCGCAGTGGATGCACAAGCGCGGCGTGCGCCTGGGCGCCGCGATGCGTCAGCTCGTCAGCCCGGACAGCCCCCCTGACAACCCGGTCCTGCGCCGCTTCGCGATGCTCAGCACCGCGGACTCCCCGCAGGAACTGGTCCACCACCTGCGAGGGGTGGCGCAGTTGTTGCGCGGCAGGCGGATCCCCCTCGACTACGGGCAGCTCGCCCAAGACCTGTCCGACTGGCAGCGTGGTGGAGACCGGCGGACCAGGGTCGTCCTGGCCTGGGGCCGTGGATTCCACTTCGTCACCACAACCGACCAAGCCTGACCACCGAGAGGAACGGCACCGTGCCGCGCACCATCGTCGACATCCACGTTCTCCAGACCGTCCCGCCGAGCAACCTCAACCGCGACGACACCGGCAGCCCCAAGAGCGCCGTCTACGGCGGTGTCCGCCGCGCCAGGGTCTCCAGCCAGGCGTGGAAGCGCGCCACCCGCGACGCGTTCGACGGCCTGCTCGACCCCTCCGACCTCGGTGTCCGCACCAAGCGGGTGGTCGAACTGCTCACCGACGAGATCACCCGCCAGGACGCCGCCCTCGCCGACTCGGCGCCCGCGCTGGCCAAGGACGTGCTGACCGCCGCGGGCATCAAGATCGTGGCGGCGAGGAAGAAGAAGGATGCGCCCGAGGTGCCCGACGAGTCCGGCTACCTGCTGTTCCTCAGCAACCGGCAGGTCGAGAACCTGGCGGCACTGGCCGTGGCGGCCGCCCACGCCGCCGACGGCGGGAAGGTCACGATCGAGAAGTCGGCGGCCAGGGCGCGCGCCGACCGGGCCCACTCGGTGGACGTGTCGCTGTTCGGCCGCATGGTCGCCGACGACACCGCCCTCAACGTCGAGGCCGCCGCCCAGGTCGCGCACGCCATCAGCGTGCACGCCGTGGCGAACGAGTACGACTACTTCACCGCCGTGGACGACCACAAGAAGGCCGACGAGGACGAGGACGCGGGCGCCGGGATGATCGGCACGGTGGAGTTCAACTCCTCCACCCTCTACCGCTACGCCAACGTCGACGTCGACCAGCTCCACGCCAACCTGGGCGACCCCGAGGCCACCAAGCGCGCGGTGGCCGCGTTCGTGCGCGCGTTCGTGGCGAGCATGCCCACCGGCAAGCAGAACACCTTCGCCAACCGCACCCTGCCCGACGCCGTGCTCGTCGTGGCCCGCGAGACCCAGCCGATCAACCTGGCGGGTGCGTTCGAGGAAGCCGTGGTCGATGGGGAGAAGGGCGGTCGGGTCGCCGCGTCCATCGCGCGCCTGGCGGACCAGGCCACCGAACTGCACCGCGCCTTCGACGAGACCCCGATCGGCTGCTGGTCGTTCGGGGTGGGGGAGCGGATGCAGCCGTTGGACGAACTGGGCACCCGCTCGACCTTCGACGCCACCGTGCGCGCCGTGGCCGACCTGGTCGAGCAGCGCGTGGGGCAGCCGTGACCGCCCTCCTGCTGCGGTTCGCGGGCCCGTTGCAGTCCTGGGGCACCGCCAGCCGGTTCTCCCGGCGTGAGACCGGTCGGGTGCCGAGCAAGAGCGGGGTGATCGGCTTGCTCGCCGCCGCGGACGGCCGCCGCCGGGTCGACTCGATCGCGGATCTGGTCGACCTGCGGGTCGGGGTGCGGGTGGAACAGCCGGGGCGGATCGAGCGCGACTTCCAGACCGCCCGGTCGCGCGACGGCTCCGAGTCCATGCCGCTGTCCTACCGGTTCTACCTGTCCGACGCGGTGTTCCTGGTCGCGGTGGAGGGCGAGGAAAGCCTGCTCACCGGCCTGCGCGACGCATTGCGGCGGCCCGCGTTCCCCCTGGCCCTGGGCAGGCGGTCCTGCCCCCCGGTCGGCAAGCTCGAACACGGTCTGCACCCCGGAACCGCCGAACAGGTGCTCACCGAGGCGCCGTGGATGGCGTCCAAGCGGACGGTCGCTGGCACCCGCACGCGGTCGGTCACCCTCGATCTCGTCGTCGACTGCGCCCCCGATGCCGTCGGCGCGGACCTGGTCCGAGACCAACCCGTCACCTTCGACCCGGCCAATCGCTCCTACGCCTGGCGGTCAGTGGTCCGCCGTCCGGTCACCGTGCCGAACCCGTCGTGGACCACACCCCCGGCGCAGGCCGCCCACGACCCGATGGACCTGTTGGAGCCCCAGCGATGAGCGCCTTCCTCACCCGGTTCGAGATCAACAAAGCCCGGCGGGGTGCGCGGGACCTGCTCTCCTCACCACACCGCCTGCACGCCGCCGTCCTCAACGCCTTCCCCGCCGCGCACCGCACCCCGACCGACGAGGGCCGGGTGCTGTGGCGGCTGGACCGGGACGAGCACAGCACCCTGCTCTACGTCCTCAGCCCACACGAACCGGACCTGACCCACCTCGTCGAGCAAGCGGGGTGGCCCACCACCCAGGGTTGGGACACCCGCGACTACACGCCGCTCCTGGACCGGGTCGCCGTCGCCGACCGCTACGCCTTCCGGCTTACCGCGAACCCGGTCAGGAGCCAACGCCGCAAGGCCACCGCCACCCGGTCGCAGCGGTACGCGCACGTGACGGTCACCCAACAAACCCAGTGGTTGCTCGACCGGGCGGACAAACACGGCTTCACCATCTCCGCCGGGGTGGAGAAGGAACCGGACGTCGCCGTGCACGCCCGCCACACCTGGCGCTTCACCCGCGAGACCAGCACGGTGACCCTGTCGACCGCCACCTTCGGGGGGCTGCTCGAAGTGACCGAGCCCCAGGCTCTCCGCGCCGCGCTGGTACACGGAATCGGACCGGCCAAGGGCTACGGCTGCGGCCTGCTCACCCTGGCCGCGGTCCGCTGATGGAGATCCCGGGCGCCCGGCCGGTCCCGATCTCCCAGCTCAGCCGAGCACAGGACCGGCTGACGTTCGTCTACCTCGAACACTGCGTGGTCCACCGCGACGCCAACGCCATCACCGCCAGGGACGCGCGCGGAACCGTGCACATCCCCGCCGCCACCGTGGGGGCACTGCTCCTCGGCCCGGGGACGAACGTCAGCCAGCAAGCCATGGTGCTGCTCGCGGAAAGCGGCTCCACGGCGGTGTGGGTGGGGGAGCACGGTGTGCGGTACTACGCGCACGGGCGCACCCTGGCCCGGTCGTCACGGCTGTTGGAGCGGCAGGCCGAACTGGTCTCCAACCGCACCTCGCGCCTGCGGGTCGCCCGGTCGATGTACGCCATGCGCTTCCCCGACGAGGACACCTCGGGCCTGACCATGCAGCAACTGAGGGGCCGAGAAGGATCACGCGTCCGGCGCATCTACCGCGACCACGCCAAGCGGACCGGGGTGCAGTGGGAACGCCGGGACTACGACACCTCGGATTTCGACAGCGGCACACCGATCAACCAGGCCCTGTCCGCCGCCAACACCAGCCTCTACGGGGTCGTGCACGCCGTCACGGTCGCCCTGGGCTGCGCCCCCGGTCTCGGCTTCGTCCACACCGGACACACCAGGTCGTTCGTCTTCGACATCGCCGACCTCTACAAGACAGAGATCACCATCCCGACCGCCTTCGACATCGCCGCCCGCGAGGTAGCCGACATCGGCGCCGAAACCCGCCGCGCCATCCGCGACCGGATGAAGGACGGCAGGTTCCTCGAGACCTGCGTCCGCGACATCAAGGCACTACTGGCGGACGAGGACGACGTGGTCGAATACGGCCCCGAGTCGTTCGAGGACCCGGACGTCGTGATGCTGTGGGACTACAACGGCCGCAACGTCGCAGGGGGCGTCGCCTACGACGAGGACGAGGGATGACGGTCATCGTGGTGGCGGCATGTCCCGTCGGTCTGCGCGGCCACCTCACCCGATGGCTCCTGGAGATCTCACCGGGCGTGTTCGTCGGCCGCATCAGCGCCAGGGTGCGGGGCCTGATGTGGGAACGGGTGGTCGAAATGGTCAAGACCGGCCGCGCCATCATGGTCCACCAAGCCGACAACGAACAGGGCCTGGCCTTCACCGTCCACGCCAGCGAATGGGTCCCGGTCGACTTCGAGGGCGTCACGCTGATGCTGCGCCCGTCGGCGGTGGATGAGGCACCGGGAACCGGCGCCAAGAAGGGCTGGAGCACCGCAGGAAGACGCCGCCGCTACGGCTAACGATAGACAAAAAGTGAAGCAGAAACACTGTTACCGTTTGGAAACTCGCAGGTCAACAAGTGTCTTCCCCGCGCGAGCGGGGCTGTTCCGCGGTGGAGCGAAGAAGCCGGGCGGCAAGAGCAGTCTTCCCCGCGCGAGCGGGGCTGTTCCCCGGCAGCGAACGCCACGTTTGCCAGGTCGGCAGTCTTCCCCGCGCGAGCGGGGCTGTTCCCCCGCACCGCGACCGGCCGCCTCTTCGTCAGCGGTCTTCCCCGCGCGAGCGGGGCTGTTCCCACCGCGGTGTCGTCGGGCAGTGCGCAGGCCAGGTCTTCCCCGCGCGAGCGGGGCTGTTCCTCTCGGTGAACGAAAGGACGGAACCCGGGGCGCGTCTTCCCCGCGCGAGCGGGGCTGTTCCCCGCCACGCCGACCTCAACCAGTGGCAACTGGAGTCTTCCCCGCGCGAGCGGGGCTGTTCCCCGGGCGACGGTGAGCAGCATCCGATCCCCGGCCGTCCTCCCCGCGCGAGCGGGGCTGTTATGACCGAACTGTGACAGAGCGGGGCCCGTCCCGGTCACTCGGCCGCGGGTGGCCGGTTCGTGCGGATCTCGGTGGCCAGCAGGGCGACGTGCAGGGACAGCACCGACTCCGCGGACTCCAGGGACACACCCAGGATCTGCTCGATCCGCGCCAACTGCTGGTAGTACGCCGTCCTCGACATGTGCGCCGCCGCAGCGGCGGCGGACTTGTTGCCGCCGTGGTCGCAGTAGTGGCGGAGGGTGTCCACCAGGCGGCTGCCGTGCGCCTTGTCCCTGGCGGCGAGGGCGCCGAGTTCGCGGTCGGCGAAGGCGAGCAGGCGGTCGTCGTCGGCCAGGAGGTGCAGGAGGCCGCGGAGGCGGACGTCTTGGAGGCGGTGGAAGGGTTTCGCCGAGGGGGTGCTCAGGGCGGCTTGGGCGACGTGGGCGGCTTCGGTGAGGCTGCGGCGGGCTTGGCCCACCTCGGTGACCGTGGTGCCCGCGGCCAGGACCACCGGTTGGTGCAGTTCGCGCGACAGGCGGTTGAGCACACCCTCCACATCGGCCGCCGTGGTCAACGACAGCAGGGTGCGCACGCTGACGTCGTCCACGATGCCCACCAGGGCCGCGACTCGGGCGCGGCGGGCGGCCAGCGCTGTCGCTTCGGCGAGGTCGCGCAGGGTTTCCGCCACGGCCATGGCGTGCGCTGTGCCCACCGCCGTCGACGGGCGCACGCACACGCCGACCAGTCGCCGGGCCCGCAGCGGGATTCCCAGTGCCTCCGAGCGGGCCACGAGGTCCCCCGGCGGTGTCGGGGAGGCCAGCAGTTCCGCCAGCAGCGTCCGGTGCGCGTGCCGCTCCAGCCCCTCCCGCTCCCGGGCCGCCAACCGGTGCACCGCCAGCGCCGACGCCGCCCGTTCGGCGATGACCACGTGCCGGTGCGCGGGTTCCGACGGGCACAGCAGGACCAGCCGCCCCCAGTCGTTGCCGCGGGCGCCGACCACCGTGACCAGCCAGCCCGCCTGCGCGTGGTAGCCCGTTCGCTCCGACAGGACCACGGTCCTGGACCGCTGCGCCCAGTCCGCCAGGAGTTCCCCCGGTGGGCCGCCCGCGGTGTCGTAGGCCAGCACGTCGTGCCCCAGGGTTTCCAGGACGACCGGGAGCCCCGCCGACCGGGCCACCTCCCGCAGGACCTCCGCGGGTTCCGCCCCGGCGACCGTCAGCGCGGTGAACGTCTCGTGCACCTGTCCGGCCGCCCGCAGTTCCGCCACCTGGGCGTCCACGATGAGCCCGGCGACGGCCTCGGTCACCGCGACGAAGCGGGTTTCCCGGCCCAGCGTGACCAGGGGCAGCCCGCGCCGCTCGGCGGCCGAGGACAGGGCGGGGGGCAGGGCGTCGCTCCAGTGGCGGACCAGTTCCACCACCAGGCCCGCGGCGCCGACGTCGGCCAGGTCGTCGACGTAGCGGGTCAGGCCGGGTGGGTCGTCGGGGAGGGCGATGCCGGTGGTGAGGACGAGTTCGCCACCGCGCAGCAGGCCCGCGATGTCGGCGACCTCGGCCGCGTGCACCCAGCGCACCCGCGACGACAGGCCCGCCGCCCCGGCCACCACGGTCGGGACCCCGTGGCGGAACACGGGCAGGGCGAGGACTTCCGAGACCGTGGGGTACACCGGCACAGTGTAGGGACAGGTTGTGCGGTCGGAGTGGTTCGACCGGCACACTTTGTCCATGGCGCCGGGGTCGGTGGGCGGTCACACTCGCGACCATGGCCGACACCGAGCAGATTCCGCTGATCGACCGCCACCGGGCCGTGCTGCCGTCCTGGCTGGCCCTCTACTACCAGGACCCGATCGAGATCACCCGCGCCGAGGGCAGGCGGGTGACCGACTCGACCGGCACCACCTACCTCGACTTCTTCGCGGGCATCCTGACCAACGCCATCGGCTACGACGTGCCCGAGATCAGCGGCGCGATCCGCCGCCAGCTCGACACCGGGGTGCTGCACACCTCGACGCTCTACCTGATCCGGCAGCATGTGGAGCTGGCGGAGAAGATCGCGGAGCTCTCCGGCATCCCGGACGCGAAGGTGTTCTTCACCAACTCCGGCACCGAGGCCAACGAGACCGCCCTGATGCTGGCCACCCAGTTCCGCCGCAGCAACCAGGTCCTGACGCTGCGCAACTCCTACCACGGTCGCGCTTTCGGCACCGTCGGCATCACCGGCAACCGCGGGTGGTCCACGAGTTCGCTCTCCCCGGTGAAGGTCAGCCACGTGCACGGCGGCTACCGCTACCGCAGCCCGTTCGGGCACCTGCCCGACGCCGACTACGTCGCCGCCTGCGTCGAGGACCTGCGCGAGGTCCTGCTGACCACCACCTCCGGCGACGTGGCCTGCATGATCGTCGAGCCCATCCAGGGCGTCGGCGGGTTCAGCTCCCCGCCCGACGGGCTGTTCGGGGCGTTCAAGGAGGTCCTCGACGAGACCGGCATCCTGCTGATCTCCGACGAGGTGCAGACCGGCTGGGGCCGCACCGGTGACCACTTCTGGGGCATCTCCGCCCACCGGGTGACCCCCGACGTGATGACCTTCGCCAAGGGCCTCGGCAACGGCCTGGCCATCGGCGGCGTGGTCGCGCGCGGCGACGTCATGGACTGCTTCACCGCCAACTCCATCTCCACCTTCGGCGGCAACCCGCTCGCCACCGCGGGCGCCAAAGCGGCCCTGGACTACCTGCTGGACAACGACCTGCAGGGCAACGCCGCCAAGATGGGCGCCCGCCTGAGCGCGGGCCTGCACGACATCGCCGCGGGCAACCCGGTGGTGGGGGACGTGCGCGGCAAGGGCCTGATGCTCGCCGTCGAGCTGGTCGAGCCGGGCACCCGCGAACCCGACCCGGCCGCGGCGGTGACCGTGCTGGAGCAGACCAGGGCCCGCGGGCTGCTGGTCGGCAAGGGCGGCCTGCACAACAACGTCATCCGGCTCGCGCCGCCGATGACGCTCACCGAGGACGAGGTGGACGAGGCGCTCGACGCGCTCGGCCACGCCGTCGCGGCGGTCGGTGAGGGCGAGTGAGCAGGCTGATCACGCACTGGATCGGCGGCGCGGCCTGGTCGGGCACCGCCGAGCGGACCGGTGAGGTGTTCGACCCGGCGACCGGACGGGTGGCCGGGCACGTCGACTTCGCCGGGCCCGCGGAGGTCGAGGCGGCGGTGGCCGCGGCCCGCGCCGCCTTCCCGGGGTGGCGGGACGCGTCGCTGGCCCGCCGGTCGAGCGTCCTCTTCGGATTCCGCGAGCTGCTCAACGCGCGCCGCTCCGAGCTGGTCGAGATCGTCACCGCCGAGCACGGCAAGGTCCTCGACGACGCCGCGGGCGAGGTCCAGCGGGCGCTGGAGGCCGTCGAGTTCGCGTGCGGGGTGCCGACGCTGCTCAAGGGCGGGTACAGCGAGAACGTGTCGGGCAACGTGGACGTGTACTCGATCCGGCAGCCGCTGGGCGTGGTCGGGGTGATCTCGCCGTTCAACTTCCCGGCGATGGTGCCGCTGTGGTTCGTGCCGAACGCGGTGGCCTGCGGGAACGCGGTGGTGCTCAAGCCCTCGGAGAAGGACCCGTCGGCGGCGGTGTTCATCGCCGAGCTGTTCGCCGAGGCCGGGCTGCCCGCCGGTGTGCTCAACGTCCTGCACGGTGACAAGGTCGCCGTCGACGGCCTGCTGGAGCACCCCGACGTCCGCTCCATCTCGTTCGTCGGTTCCACCCCCATCGCCCGGTACGTCTACGAGACCGGCACCCGCAACGGCAAGCGCGTGCAGGCCCTCGGCGGCGCGAAGAACCACATGGTCGTGCTCCCCGACGCCGACCTGGACCTGGCGGCGGACGCGGCGGTCTCGGCCGGGTTCGGCTCCGCGGGCGAGCGGTGCATGGCGGTGTCGGTGGTCGTCGCCGTCGACCCGGTCGGCGACGACCTGGTGGCCCGGATCACCGACCGCATCGGCAGGCTCAAGGTGGGTGACGGCAGGCGGCCCGGCTGCGAGATGGGGCCGCTGGTGACCGCCGCGCACCGCGACCGGGTCGTCTCCTACGTCGAGGACCCCGAGGGCGCCACCCTCGCCGTCGACGGCCGCGGCCACGAGGTCGACGGCGACGCGGGCGGTTTCTGGCTGGGTCCGACCCTGTTCGACCACGTCCGCCCCGACACGGCCCTCTACCGGGACGAGATCTTCGGCCCCGTGCTCTGCGTGGTCCGCGCCCAGTCCTACTCGGACGCCCTGGAATTGGTCAACGCCAACCCCTACGGCAACGGGACCGCCATCTTCACCAACGACGGCGGCGCCGCCCGGCGCTTCCAGAACGAGGTGGAGGTGGGCATGGTCGGTGTCAACGTCCCCATCCCGGTCCCGGTCGGCTACTACTCCTTCGGCGGCTGGAAGGACTCCCTCTTCGGCGACACCCACGCCTACGGCCCCGACGGCATCCACTTCTTCACCCGGACCAAGGTCGTCACCAGCCGCTGGCCAGACCCCTCCCACGGGGGTGTCAACCTGGGCTTCCCCCGCAACACCTAGGCGAGCCGGTGCCCGAGTCCGTCCGGGGAGGCGGGCTCGGGCACGGGTGGGTTCAGCTGATCCTGGAGATCACCTCCTCGGCGGTGTCGATCGGGATCGAGAAGCCGATGCCGACGCTGCCCGCCGCGCCGTCCGAGGTGGACACGGGGGAGTAGATGGCGGAGTTGATGCCGATGACCCGGCCCGCGGTGTCGAACAGCGGTCCGCCGGAGTTGCCCTGGTTGATCGAGGCGTCGGTCTGGATCGCCTTGTAGGACACCGTCGAGCCGCCGGACACGCGGCTGGTGGGGCCCTCCGAGCCGATGTTCACGTCGCGGTCGAGGGCGCTGACGATCCCCGTGGTCACCGTCCCCTGGAGACCGGCGGGGGAGCCGATGGCGATCACCTGGTCGCCGACCTTGACCGAGGAGGAGTCGCCCAGGGTGGCGGCGGTCAGCCCGCTGACGCCCTGGGCCTGGATCACCGCGAGGTCCGCGCCGGTGTCGGAGCCGACGACGGTGGCCGGGGCGGTCCTGCCGTCGGAGAAGGTCACCGTGATGTCGCGGGCACCCTCGACGACGTGGTTGTTGGTCAGGATGCGGCCGTCGGCGCTGAGCACCACCCCGGAGCCGATGCCCTCGGCGTTGCCCAGCCGCACGGTGATCTGCACGACGCTCGGCATCACCTTCGCGACGATGGCGGACACGTCGGTGGCCGTGGTCGCCGACAGCGGCGCCGCGTTCGTGGTGGTGGTGGTCGAGGTCGCGGTGGATGCCCCGTCGGAGCCGATGACCGCCCCCGCCGCTCCGCCGAGCAGACCCGCGCCGAGCACCGACGCTGCCACCAGGGCCACCGCGCCCCGCCGGAGCCTGCCCTGCCTCGGCTGCGGCAGCACCTGCCGCTGGTGGAAGGCGGGGATCTGGCCCTGCTCACCCCGGCCCTGCTGGGCACCCGCGGCCTGCTGGTGAGCCGCCTGTGGGTGGCCCGCCTGCGCGGCGGCCGGGTTGTGCTGCCCGCTCGGGGCCTGGTGGCCGCCGGGGTGGGGGAACCGGTGGTTGCCGGGCCGCTGCCCGTGCCCGCCCTGCTCCACACCTGCGGCTTCCGGGACAGCGGCCTGGTTGGGGCCTGCCTGCGGGTGGCCTGCCTGGGCGGTGGTCGGGTTGTGCTGTCCGGTCTGGGGTTGGTGGCTGCCGGGGTGCTGCGACTGCTGGGCGGTCTGGTGCGGGGCACCCGTGGCCGGGGGCTGCGGACCGGGGACCGCGGCCTGGGGTGCCTGCGGGGCCGGGCGCTGCTGCGGGTGGCCGGGTCCGCCCGGACCGGCAGGCTGCTGCCACGGCTGCGGGAGGCCGCCGGTGGACGCGGGGTGCTCCCGCGGTGGCTGCCACGCGGCGCGCGGTTCGGGGGTCTCGTTCGGCTGCTGCGGTCCGGGGTTCGTCATGGCATGGACTCTCCTGCCGGATCTTGAGAACAACCTGTGCGCAGGCGAGGGATTGCCCAAGAGAGCGGACCCGCCCCCGGCGGCAGCGGGTCGTCGGGTCCCCTCGCCCGGTCCGCCCGACTAGGTTGGGGGCCGTGACCAGTGACACCTCCTTCCTCCGCCTCCAGGCGCGCACCCAGCGCTTCACGCTCGGCTCCCCCCGCGAGTTCCGCGTCGCCGCCGACGGCAGCCACGTCCTGTTCCTGCGGTCGTCCTCCGGGGAGGACCGCACGCACGCCCTGTGGTTGCAGGACCTGTCCACCGGGCAGGAGACCCGGCTGGGCGACCCCGGCGAGCTGCTGCTGGGCGGCACCGAGGAGCTGTCGGCCGAGGAGCGGGCCCGGCGCGAGCGCTCCCGCGAGCAGGGCGGTGGCGTGACCGGCAACGCCACCGACGCCGCCGCCAGGGTGTGCGCGTTCGCGCTGTCCGGGCGGCTGTTCGTGGCCGACGCGCTGACCGGCGCGGCGGGCGAGGTGGCCACCGCCACCCCGATCATCGACCCGCGGCCCGACCCCGGCGGCACGCACGTCGCGTACGTGTCCGGGGGTGCCCTGCGGGTGGTCGGCATCGATGGCGCCGACGACCGGGCGCTGGCCGAGCCCGGCGGCCCGGACGAGACCTACGGGCTCGCCGAGTTCATCGCCGCCGAGGAGATGGGCCGCTCGCGCGGCTTCTGGTGGTCCCCGGACGGCACCCGGCTGCTGGTCGCGCACGCCGACAAGAGCGCGGTGCGGCGCTGGCACATCGCCGACCCGGCCGACCCCGCCGCCACCCCGCACGTGGTGTCCTACCCGGCCGCGGGCACCGACAACGTGACCGTCCGCCTGGAGGTCATCGGCCTCGACGGCACCCGCGTCCCGGTCGACTGGGACAACCGGGCCACCCCGTACCTGGTGACGGTGCACTGGTCGGCCGCGGGCAAGCCGCTGATCGCCGTGCAGTCCCGCGACCAGAAGACGGTCGAGGTCCGCGCCGTCGACCCGGACACCGGCGCCACCGAGCTGCTGCACACCGACACCGACGACACCTGGGTCGAGATCTCCCCCGGGGTGCCCGCGTGGACCCCGGGCGGTGACCTGGTCCGCATCGCCGCCAGCGACGGCGCGAACCGGCTCTTCGTCGGCGACGAGTGCGTCAGCGGCGACCTCCAGGTGCGCTCGGTGCTGCACGTCGGCGACGACGTCCTGTTCTCCGCCTCCGCCGAGGACCCCACCCAGGTCCACGTCTACACCTCCGGCCCGAACCGGGTGTCCACTGAGGACGGAGTGCACAGCGCGACCCGGGCGGGCGACGTCATCGTGCTGGTGTCCTGGTCGCTGGAGTGGGCCGGGCCGAAGGTGCGGGTGCTGCGCGGCGGCGAGGAGATCGGCACCATCACGAGCCTGGCCACCGAGCCGCCGATCGTGCCCGACGTCCGGCTGCTCACCGTCGGCGAGCGCGGGCTGCGGGTGGGCCTGCTGTACCCGACCGGGCACGTCCCTGGCACCAAGGTCCCGGTGCTGATGGACCCCTACGGCGGCCCGCACGCGCAGCGGGTGCTCTCGACCCGCAACGCCTTCGTGAACCCGCAGTGGCTGGCCGACCAGGGCTTCGCCGTCCTCGTCGCCGACGGCCGCGGCACGCCGGGGCGCGGCCCGGAGTGGGAACGGGCGATCGCCGGGGACTTCGCGGGCGTCACCCTGGCCGACCAGGTCGACGCGCTGCGCGCCGTCGCCGCCGAGCACCCCGACCTCGACCTGGACCGGGTCGGCATCCGCGGCTGGTCCTACGGCGGCTACCTGTCCGCGCTCGCCGTGCTGCGCGCCCCCGAGGTGTTCCACGCCGCCATCTCCGGTGCCCCGGTCACCGACTGGCGCCTGTACGACACCCACTACACCGAGCGCTACCTCGGCCACCCCGACGAGCGGCCCGAGGTGTACGCGCGCAACTCGCTCATCGACGACGCGCCCAACCTGGACCGGCCGCTGCTGCTCATCCACGGCCTCGCCGACGACAACGTGGTGGTCGCGCACTCGCTGCGGCTGTCCACCGCGCTGGTGGCGGCGGGCCGCCCGCACGCCCTGCTGCCGCTGCCCGGGGTCACGCACATGACCCCGCAGGAGGACGACGTGGCGGAGAACTTCATGCTGATGCAGTTGCGCTGGCTCAAGGGCGCCCTCGGCGGGTGAGCGCCGCGGCGGCGGGGAACCCCGGTGGCAGAACGGGTTCCCCGCCGCCGTCGTTTCAGCTCCGGTCGTGATCGGCCGCGATCCGGGTCATCAAGTTCACCGAATCGATATGGTCGAGCGCCGCCGAGGCGATGGTGGCGGTGATCGCGGTGAACAGCTCGACGTGCTCGGGGGCGTCCAGGAACCCCGAGGAGCCCTCGTGCTCCAGGTAGACCAGCGGGGACGACTTGCGGAAGCGCAGCACCGCGAACCGCCCCGGGTTGCGGTAGCCGCCGTGGCGGAACGGCACCACCCGGACGGTCACGTTGGACTGCCGCGCCCGGCTGATCAGCCACCGGATCTGCGCGGCCATCGCCACCCCGCCGCCCACCGGCCTGCGCAGCACGGCCTCGTCCAGGAACGCCACGTACTCCGGCGCGGACAGCTTCGACAGCACCGCCTGCCGCCCCACCCTGGCGCGCACCCGCTGCTCCAGCGCGGTGCCGAACTCCATGCTCTGCGCCTGCGCGGCCCGGGCGTACTGGGCGGTCTGCAGCAGCCCGGGCACCGAGGTCGGGGCGAAGTCGACGATCGTGGTCGCCTGCGCCTCGAACCGGGCCAGCGCGGCCGGGTCCGGCGCCATCCCCAGCCAGCCGGGGACGGGGAGTTCACCCGCCAGTTCCAGCACCGCCCTGCGGTCGTCGGTGGTGGCGCCGTAGACGGCCAGCATGCCGCCCAGTTCCTCGGTGGAGGCCTCGCGCTTGGCGTTCTCGGTGCGGTTGAGGCTCGCCGAGGAGATGCCCAGCCGCCGGGCGGCGCCCCGGGTGGTCAGCCCGGAGCGGACCCGCAGCGTGGTCAGCTCGGTGGCGAGCGCCCGCATCCGCGCGGACAGTCGTTCACTCATGCGGCCACAATGGGCACTCGCGGGCCGCGAAGCAACCGCCGCAGATGGTGGAATGGTTGCAGGACTTGAAATCCAGCGTGAGAGCCGGTTACTTCGGCGCCAGCGCCCGCACCATGTCGGCCGGGTCGGCCGCGGTGGGCAGCACGGCGATGACCGGGGTGGTCAGCCCGTTGTCCACGTAGGACTGGACCTGCTCCCGGCAGCTCTCCGGCGACCCGTGCACGACCAGGTCGTCGACCACCTCGTCGGGGATGGCCGCGTTGGCGGCCTTGCGGTCGCCCGCCGCCCACGCCTCGTGCATCGGGCGCAGCAGCTCACCGCGGCCGAGCCAGTCGTGGAAGGCGGCGTAGGCGGGGACGGTCAGGTAGCTGCTGATCAGTAGCCTGCCCAGCCCGCGCGCCGCCTCGGCGTCCTCGGTCGGGCAGACGAACACCCTGGCCACCAGCTCGGCGTCCGACCCCATCTCGGCGCGCACCCTCGGCACGTCGCGCGCGCCCAGCCAGTTGGTGATCGCGCCGTCGGCCTCGCGCGCGGCCAGCCGCAGCATCCCCGGCCGCAGCGCGGCGAGCAGGATCTCCGGCGCGGTGGCGGGCGGGCGCTCCAGCCGGAACTTCGACACGGCGAAGGTGTCGTACTCGGCGCTGACCTTCTCCCCGGCCAGGGCCGCGCGCAGGAACCGCAGCGTGTCCCGGGTCCGCTTGAACGGCTCGGTGAACTCGGCGGCGTTCCACCCCTGCACGATCGTCGGCGACGAGGTGCCGATCCCCAGCGCGAACCGGCCGGGGGCCAGCTCGGCGATGGTGGCCGCGCTCATCGCCAGCAGCCCGGGACCGCGGGTGTAGACCGGGACGATGGCGGTGCCCAGCCGCAGCTCCGGTGCCCACTCGGCGGCCAGCGCCAGCGGGGTGAACGCGTCGGTGCCCGCCGTCTCGGCCGTCCAGGCGTCGGTGTACCCGAGGTCCGGCAGCTCCTTGACCAGCTCGCGGTGCGCGGCCAGCGGCACCCCGGTCAGCGGCAACGTGATACCCCACCGAGCCATAACGACCTCCTCGTCCGAACCGTCGAGGCCGACCCTACCGCGTGGTAACCCCGGCGGTGGTGGTCGTGCGCGGGTGGCACGGCCCGCCGGGTCGCCAGTTCGTCCACATGAGACAAGTGGTCGCCCCAGCCGATCTTCCTGTCCGAAGCGCTAGAGCGCTTGCCCGGGGTCCGACAGCAGCGCCCGCACCTGGCTGACCAGGTAGAGCGACCCGGTGACCAGGTGCGTCGGCTCCGGCCGGGCCCGCAGCACGGCCAGCGCCCCCGGCAGCCCGGGGCACACCTCGACCGAGGTGAACCCCAGCGCGGTGGCCCGCTCGGCCAGCTCCGCGGCGGGCACGGAGCGCTTCGGCAGGTCGCCCAGCACGGTGAACTCCGGGACCACCAGGTGGGCCGCCAGCGGGCGCAGCGCCAGCAGGGCGGCGTCCAGCTTCGCCGGGGGTGACACCAGCAGGTTGGCCAGGACCGCGGCCGAGGTCACCCCGCGCTCGGCCAGGCTCTCCCGCAGCGCGTCGAGCTTCTGCGGGTTGTGCGCGCCGTCGAGCACCAGGTCGCCGTACTGCTCCAGCCGCCCCGGCGGTTGCGCGGACACCAGCGCCGACGGCGTCACCGCCCGGCCCAGGACCGCCGACGTCGCGGCCCTGGCCAGGGACCAGTTGCGGCGCTGGAACAGCGGCAGGTCGGCGGGTCCCTCGTCGTGCACCACGGTCAGCTCCGCGCCCACCCGGTCGGCGTGCCCGCGCACGACGGCCATCGCCACCGGGTCCTGCGCCAGCAGCAGCGCGGTGTTGCCGGGGTGGATGATCCCGGCCTTCTGCGCGGCGATCTCCGGCAGCGTCTCGCCGAGGACCTCGGTGTGGTCGAGGCCGATGTCGCCGATCGCGCACACCTTGTCGGCCCGGGTGGCGGTGTTGGTCCCGTCGAGCAGGCCGCCGAGGCCGGTCTCGACCACCGCGACGTCCACCTCCAGCTCGGCGAACGCCCAGTAGGCGAAGGCGACCAGCACCTCGAAGTAGGTCAGCGGACCGGTGACCTTCGGCAGGAACCGGTCCAGCAGCTCCAGGAAAACCGGCTCCGGCAGCGGTTCCCCGTCGACCTGCACCCGCTCGGTGATCGAGGTGATGTGCGGCGACACGGTCAACCCCGTCCGCACTCCGGCCTCGTGCAGCATGGCGCGGGTGAAGTAGGCGGTGGAGGTCTTGCCGGAGGTCCCCGCCACGTGCACGACCCGCAGCCGGTCCTGCGGTGCGCCGACGTCGTCGAGGAAGGACCGCAGCCGGTCGAGGGAGTAGCCGACGCGCAGCGCGGCACTGCCCGGGACGAACCGGTACAGCTCGGCCACGGCCTCGTCCAGGGACCTCAGCACCGCCGCTCCCGCACGCGTCTCCCGATCGGCGAGCCCGGTTACTATCCGGGCCATGAAGGATTCGACTATCGGCTCGTGGCTCGCCGAACTCGGGGATCGTACCCCCACGCCCGGCGGGGGCGGCGCGGCCGCGCTGCTGGCCGCGACCGGCGCCTCGCTGGTCGGCATGGTGAGCTCGTACACCACCGGGGGCAAGTGGGCCGACCGCGAAGCCGACATGCTGGCCGTCAAGGCCGAGTCCGACCTGCTGCGCGAGCAGGCCCTCGCCCTGGCCGACGCCGACGCCGAGGCGTTCGCCGCGGTCGGCGCCGCCTACGGCCTGCCCCGCGCCACCGACGAGGACAAGGCCGCCCGCCGCACCGCGATCCAGGCCGCGCTGCGCGGCGCGGCCGAGCCGCCCGCCGAGGTCGGCCGGGTCGCCACCCGGATCGTCGAGCTGGCCGACGGCCTGGTCGAGCGGGGCAACCCCAACGTCGTCTCCGACGTGGCCGTGGCCGCCTCCAGCGCCGCCGCCGCGCTGGAGTCCGCAATCGTCAACATCGAGATCAACGTGGCCTCGATCAAGGACACCGAGGTCGCCGAGGGGCTGCGCGCCAGGGTCACCGAGCTGACCGGGGCGATCGAGCGCGCCCGCGGGATCGTCGAGCGCGTCCGGGAGGGTCTGCGTGGCTGAGAACCTGAGCGGCAAGGCACTCGCCACCGCCATCCGCGCGGACGTCGCCGAGCGCGCCGCGAAGCTCACCGCCTCCGGGGTCACCCCGGCGCTGGCCATCGTCGTGGCCACCGACGACGACGGCACGCTCTGGTACGTGCGGTCGATCGTCAAGGCCGCCGAGAAGGTCGGGGTCCGCGCGGTCATCCACACCGTGGACGACCCCACCGCGGACGCCATCGCGGCCACGCTGACCGAGCTGGCCGCCGACGACGACACGCACGGCATCATCCTCCAGACGCCGCTGCCCGAGGGCGTTTCCCTCACCGACCTGGCGCACCTCATCCCGGCCGCCAAGGACATCGACGGGGCGAGCCCGGTCAGCGCGGGCAACCTGGTCATCGGCACCCCGGCGTTCGCCCCGGCCACCGCCGAGGCGTGCCTGGAGCTGCTGGCCCACCACGGTGTGCCGCTCAGCGGCAAGCGCGCGGTCGTCATCGGGCGCAGCGCCGTGGTCGGCAAGCCCGTGGCGCAGTTGCTGCTGCGCGCCGACGCCACGGTGACCGTGACGCACTCGCGAACCGTGGACCTCCCGGCGGTCGCGCGCACAGCCGAGGTGCTGGTCGTGGCCATCGGGCGGGCGGACTTCGTGACCGTCGAGCACGTGTCGCCGGGCGCGGTCGTGATCGATGTGGGCACGAACACCGCGGCCGACGGGTCGCTCGTCGGCGACGTCGAGGCGGCGTCGGTCGACGGGGTGGCGGGCGGGCTGTCCCCGGTGCCGGGCGGTGTCGGGCCGGTGACCACGGCATTGCTGCTGCGGCACGCGGTGGCGGCGGCCGAGGGCGGCTTCTGAACCCGTCGCGGGCTGCGGGGCACGTCACCATCGCCGGGGGGTGATCCACTCGTATTGTCGGTAAGGGTTGCCTCACTTGTCGACGTCGAAGGGGTCAGATGACCTACGAGCCCGCGGCCCTGGCCGCGCCGGACGCGGTGCGCGCCCTGGTGTCGGTGGCGCTGGATGCCCTGGCCGAGGGGGCTCGCCAGCGCGGCGGGCCGGTGCCCGCGGGCGGACCCGCGGCGCTGGCCGTCGCCGACGACCCGGTGCCCGCCACCGGGGTCGGCGCGGTCGCCGCGCTGGCCGCGCTGACCAGGCGGTTCGCCGCCGGGTCAGCCGACCCGGCCGACCCGTGGTGCGCGGCGCACCTGCACTGCCCGCCGCTGGCCGTGGCCGCCGCGGCCGACCTGGTGGCCAGCGTGCTCAACCCGTCGATGGACTCCTGGGACCAGGCGCCGGTGGCCAGCGAGCTGGAGGGCGAGCTGACCAGGGGACTGGCCCGGCTCTGCCACCCGGCGGCCCCCGCGCCGGACGCGCTGGTCACCACCGGCGGCACCGAGTCGAACCTGATCGCCCTGCTGCTCGCCAGGGAGGCCCTGGGGCCGGTGACCGTCGTCTGCGGGCGCAACGCCCACCACAGCGTCGCCCGCGCGGCGTGGCTGCTGGGGCTGGCCGAGCCGGTGCCGGTCGACTGCGTGGGCGACCGGATCGATCCGGCCGCGCTCGACGCCGCGCTGGCGCGGATCGCGGGCCCGGCCGTGGTCGTGGCCACCCTGGGGACCACCAACACCGGCGCCATCGACCCGCTGCCCGAGATCGCCACCAGCGCCCGCGCGGCCGGGGCGTGGCTGCACGTCGACGCCGCCTACGCGGGCGCGCTGCTGTTCAGCGACCGCCGGTCCCTGCCCGCACTCGACCAGGCCGATTCCGTCGCCCTCGACCTGCACAAGTTCGGCTGGCAGCCGATCGCGGCGGGCCTGCTCGTCTGCGCCGACTCCGAGGTCCTGCGCGCGCTGAGCACCAGCGCCGACTACCTCAGCGCCGACGACGACGCCGAGGCCGGCCTGCCCGACCTGCTCGGCCGCTCGCTGCGCACCTCCCGCCGCCCGGACGCGTTCAAGATCGCCGTCACGCTGCGCGCGCTGGGCCGCTCCGGGGTGGGCGCCCTGGTCGACCACTGCTGCGACACCGCCACCGCCGTCGCCGGTGCCGTCCGCGCCCACCCCCGGCTGCGGCTGTGGGCGGAGCCGACGCTGTCGACGGTCCTGTTCCGGCCGGTCGACGCCCCCGACGCCCAGGTCGCCGAGATCCGCCGCGACCTGCTGCGCTCGGGCACCGCCGTGCTCGGCCGGGCCCAGGTCGACGGCGAGCTGTGGCTCAAGCTGACGCTGCTGCACCCGCACACCGCGGTCGAGGACTACGCGCCGCTGCTGGACCTCGTCGCCGGGCGGGCGGGATGACCCCGCTCGACCTCGCGGGCATCGGCGTCGGCCCGTTCAACCTGTCGCTGGCCGCGCTCGCCGACGGGGTCGACGGGCTGTCGACCGCCTTCTTCGAGCGCGAACCCGGGTTCCGGTGGCACCCGGGGATGATGATCGACGGGACGACGCTCCAGGTCCCGTTCCTGGCCGACCTGGTCAGCCTGGTCGAGCCCGCGCACCCGCTGTCGTTCCTGAGCTACCTGCGCGCGCACGACCGCCTGTTCCCGTTCTACTTCGCCGAGAAGTTCCACATCCCGCGCGCGGAGTACGACGACTACTGCCGGTGGGCCGCGCGCCGGTTGCCCTGCCGGTTCGACAGCCCGGTGGGCTCCGTCCGGTGGTCCGACGCCGAAGGGGCGTTCGTGCTCGATGTGGCCGGTGAGCGGGTTCTCGCGCGCTCGGTCGTCCTGGGCGTGGGAACCGGCCCTGTCCTCCCGGAACCACTACGGGGACTGGACCGCGTGACCCACTCCGCGCAGTACCTCGCCGCCCGTGACCGGTTGGTCGACGCCGACGACGTCACCGTCATCGGCTCCGGGCAGTCGGGCGCGGAGGTGTTCCTCGACCTGCTCCGCCGCCGCCGGGGCGCGGTGCGCTGGCTGACCAGGACCAGGGCCTTCGCGCCGATGGAGTACTCCAAGCTGGGGCTGGAGCAGTTCACCCCGGACTACACCCGCTACTTCCGCGGCCTCGCCGGACCGGTCCGCGCCGCCCTGGTGCCCGCGCAGTGGCAGCTCTACAAGGCGATCAGCGCCGAGACCATCGACGAGATCCACGACGAGCTGTACCGGCGCACGGTCGGCGGCGGCTGGCCCGACGCCACCCTCGCCCCCGGCGTCGAGGTCGTGGCGGCGACCGCGGCGCCCGACGGGGTGGAGCTGCGGCTGCGACACGTCGACGCGGGGACGACCAGCTCACTGCGCACCACCGAGGTCGTGTGCGCCACGGGTTACGCGGAACGCGACCTGGGCGGGCTCCTCGGTGACCTGCCCGCCTACGACGACGAGGGCAGGCTCGTCGTGGACGGCGACTACCGGGTCGCGGTGCGCCCCGGGGTGACCGGCCGCCTCTACGCGCAGAACGCCGAACGCCACACCCACGGGGTGGGCGCCCCGGACCTGGGGTTGGCCGCGTGGCGGGCGGCGACGATCCTGAACTCGGTCTGCGGACGGGTCGTGCACCGACTCCCGGAGCGCACGGCCTACACCACTTTCGGGTTCACTGGGGACCGGACAACCGAGGGGAGTGCGACGTGACGGCGTGGCGCGAGGCCGGGTCACTGGTGACCCACAAGGCGCTCGGCGAACTCAGCTACGAGGGCCTGCTGCGCCCGGTGCCCGACGGCGAACCGGACGACCGCGGTCACCGCCCCTGGCGGCTCGACCTCGCGGGCGGCGCCGTCTACCGGTTCGCCGCCCGACCGGGCGCCTTCGAGTCCTGGTCGGTCCGCGCGGGCAGCGCCACCCGCGACGGCGCCCCCGCCGACGACCCGCGCACGCTCGTCGTCGACGCCCGCGCCGAACTGGGCCTCACCGGGCTGCGGCTGGCCGACGTGCTGGCCGAGCTGACCGCCACCGTCGCCAACGAGGCCGCCCGCCTCGACCGCTCGGTCACCGCGGCGGAACTGCTCGCCCTCGACTACGACACCGCCGACAGCCACCTCACCGGCCACCCCCGCATCGTGCTCAACAAGGGCCGCGTCGGCTTCTCCGCCACCGACCGCGACCGCTACGCCCCCGAGTCGGGGCGCACGTTCGCCCTGCCGTGGCTGGCCGTGCACCGCGACCACGCCGCCTTCCGCTGCGTCGACGGCCTCACCGCCGACAGCCTGCTCACCGACGAACTCGGCGCCGAACTGCTCGCCGAGTTCCGCGCCAAGCTGGACTCCCCGCAGGACTACGTGCTGGTCCCGGTCCACCCGTGGCAGGCGGACGAGGTCGTCGGCACCCTCTACGCGGCCGAGGTGGCCACCGGTGTGGTCGTCCCGGTGGGGGAGAGCCGTGACCGCTACCGGCCGCACCAGACCGTGCGGACCCTGGCCAACACCACCGACCCCGTCCGCCGCGACGTCAAGACGGCGGTGTCGGTCCGCAACACCCTCGTCTACCGGGGTCTGGCCTCGGCGGCGACCCTGGCCGCGCCGGAGGTCACCACCTGGCTGCGCACCGTCCACGAGTCCGACCCGCTGCTGCGCGACGAGTACCGCTTCGACCTGCTCGGCGAGGTGGCCAGCGTGTCGGTGCGGCACCCGCTGTTCGGCGCGGTCGAGGAACTGCCGTACCGGTTCCACGAAACCCTGGGCGCGCTGTGGCGGGAACCGATCCGCACCCGCCTGGCACCGGGGGAGCGGGCCCTGTCGTTCGCCGCACTGCCCTACCGGGGTCCCGACGGCGAGTCGGTCATCGCCCACCTGATCACCTCCTCCGGCCGCACCGCCGACGAGTGGCTGCGCCGCACCCTCGACCTCGCGCTGACCCCGCTGCTGCACTGGCTCCTGGAACACGGCGTCGGCTTCTGCCCCCACGGCCAGAACCTCATCCTCATCACGGATGAGAAGGGGGTACCCCTGCGCGTGGCCATCAAGGACTTCGCCCAGGGCGTGGACCTGCTCGACGAGCAACTCCCGGCCTACGAACTGCTCGGCGCCGCCGCCGCGGCGGACATGCTCCGCTGGCCCGCCCACCTCCTGGTGCAGTCGCTGTTCAGCTCCGTCTTCGCGGGCCAACTGAGGTTCCTCGCCGAAATCCTCTACGACGACCTGGACTACCCCCGCCCCCGCCTGTGGTCCCACGTCCGCGAGATCGTCGCCGCCTACCGCGACGCACACCCGGCCACCACCGCCCGCTTCGACGCCTGCGGCCTGTTCGCCCCCGACGTCGAACGCGTCTGCCTCAACCGCGAACACCTCGCGGGCCAGGGCTTCGACAAGATCGACCGAGACGACGAGTTCGACGTCCGCTCCGGCCGCGCCCTGAACCCCCTCGCCGCCCCTGACCCCCAGGGCGCCTGGTGAACCGTCCCCCGTCGACCACAGTGGACGCGCGGCCCCCGTGCCCGCCCCACCCGGAGACCGCCCGATGACCCTGCTGGACCACCGCCGCCCGGTCGGCCCCCGCCCACTCGCCGACCGCGCCCGCAAGGCCTCCGCCCTCGCAGGCAGGCTCCGCGACGCGGTCGCCGACGGCAGCATCCGCCGCGTCGTCTGCCTCGTCCCCGACCCGCACGCCCGCTTCGACGCGGTCGAACTGGGCGCCCCCTTCTTCGTCGACTCCGTCCTGCCCGGCGGCTACGGCATGTGCGCCTACCTGTTCGGCACCAACGCCGAGCGCGAGGTCATCAACGCCCCCGCCGTCGACCAGTTCCTCGGCGGCTACGGCGACCTCCGCCTCCGCCCCGACCTCGCCACCCTCGCCCCGGCCCCCGGCCGCCCCGCCACCTGGCTGGTGGTCTGCGACGTCGAGTGGCCCGACGGCCGGCCCATCCCGGAAGCCCCCCGCACCACCCTGCGCGACCGGTTGGCCGCCCTGGAGCAGGTCGGTGTCGTCCCGTCCGTCGGCATCGAGCACGAGGTCACCTTCACCACCCCCGGGGGAACCCCGCTCACCACCACCGGCCTCGACTACGCGGTCCACGCGCTCACCCCGCTGCGCACCGTCCTGTCCGCAGTGGACACGGCACTCGACGAACTGGACCTCGGCCTGGAGTCCGCCCGGGGCGAAGTCCACCCCGCCCAGTACGAGTACGTCCTCCGCCACCGAGACCCCCTCGCCGCCTGCGACGACGCCATGCTCCAACAACTGGCCGTTCGAGCCGCCGCAGCCGCAGTGGGCGTCCGAGCGGGCTACCTCGCCGCGGAGGCCCCCAATACCGGCAGCTCCTGCCACGTGCACGTCTCCCTGAACGACCCCGGCGGCGCCCCCTTGGGCGCGGGAGCCCGCCCCACGGAGATGTCCACCCTCTTCGGCCACTTCCTGGCGGGCGTCCTCCGGGCCGCCCCGGACCTGACGGCGTTCTGGGCCCCCACCTGGAACTCCTACGTCAGACTCCGCACGGCTCCGTTCTCCCCCCGCCAGGTGAGCTGGGGCACCGACAACCGCACCACTGCGGTCCGCCTGGCGGGGCAGGGTCCCAACCTCCGCCTGGAAGCCCGCTTCGCGGGCGCCGATGCCCAGCCCCACCAGGTCGTCGCCGCCCTCCTCGCCGCAGGTCTCTCCGGCATCACCGACCGCCTCGACCCCCCACCCGAAGGCCGCATCCAGGGCGACCTCGCCCGAACCCCCTGGGAAGCCCAACACCGCCTCGCCACCTCCAAACTCGCCCCCACCCTGCTGGGCGAGGAGGTCGTCGCCCACAAGCTGGCCATCTTCACCGAGGAACTCACCCAATCCCTGGACCCCGTCACCCCCTGGCACCGCACCCACGGCGACCTCCGCGCCTGACCACCGAGCCCCCGAACCACGAACCCCGTCGACCAGCACCGAACCCACCGCCCCGGCAACCACCCACCCGGGCACCGCAAGCACGGTCTCCGGGCTCTGCACCGTTGCCGGTCATCGCCATCGTGCGGCGTGGGGAGCGGAACCAGAGGTCGTAGGTGTGACCGGTGCCGGGTGCTGTGTCGCGGATTCGCGTGTTCGAGCGGTAATATGTCCATCGAGGACCGAACGGTGGTCGATCCTCTCCACCGGTGCGCGGTGAGCCATTCGATGACGCGGGGAAGTCGTGCACTGAGAGGAGTTCGTGTCGGTGAGGGACCGTCGTCCGACATCGCGTCCAGCAGTGCTGCTGTCCGCGCTGTTGCTGCTGGGCGGGTGCGGTTCGGGCGCCGAAGACCTGGTGCGGCGGGCGGCGGGCGACTTCCTGTCCGCGGTCGCCGGGGGCGATGCGGCACGAGCCTGTGAACTGCTGACCGACGAAGCCCGCGAGGACGCCGACTGCGGCGCGTTGGGGATCACCGGCGGCGAGGTGGAGCAGGTCGAGGTGTGGGGTGACGCGGCCCGGGTGCGCACCGCGAGCGGGGTGTTTTTCCTGCGGGAACTGGCGGTCGGGTGGCGCATCTCGGGCGCCGGGTGCGAACCCGGTGGTGACCGCCCGTACGAGTGCGAGGTGGGTGGGCGGTGATGCGGCGTGGGATGTTCTACGCCTACCTCGTGGGCGTACTGGCCCTGCTGGTGTGCTTCACCGCGATCGGGTGGGTGGGGATATGAAGCGGTTCCTGCGCGACAACGGTCTCGGCTTGGTCTTCGGCCTGCTGTTCCTGGCGGCACTGGTCGGCCAGGCGTTCGCGGGCAACGCCGACCTCAACCAGCGCAGGCTCGCCGACGGCGGTGACCCGATCGGCCTCGGGCAGTACGTGGTGTCGTCGGACTTCGCTGTTGACGTCGCGGAGAACTGGCAGTCGGAGTACCTCCAATTCGTCCTGTTCGTCTTCGCCACCGTGTGGCTGACGCAGCGGGGGTCGACGGAGTCGAAGCCCTTCGACCGGCGTGGCAGGGAGACTGACGAGCAGCAGTTGTCGGGCGAGCACGTCGAGGAAGGGTCCCCGCCGTGGGCCAAGGCGGGCG
This sequence comes from Actinokineospora sp. PR83, assembly GCF_021056305.1. NCBI lineage: Bacteria > Bacillati > Actinomycetota > Actinomycetes > Pseudonocardiales > Pseudonocardiaceae > Actinokineospora > Actinokineospora sp. PR83. The sequence continues at coordinate 119,268 of NZ_JAJCXD010000079.1, read as the reverse complement.
GGTGGCGCACCAGGGTGTACTCCAACTCGCTGGGCCTGGTGATGCTGGCGCTGTTCCTGGGTTCGTGGGGCGCGCAGTCCGTCGCCGGGCGCAGCGCCTACAACAACGACCAACTGGTCAACTTCCAGGACACCGTGACCTGGTGGGAGTACGCGGGGTCATCGGACTTCTGGAACCGGTCGCTGCAGAACTGGCAGTCGGAGTTCCTGGCCATCGGCTCGATGGTCGTGTTCAGCGTGTACCTGAGGCAGCGGGGCTCTTCCCAGTCCAAACCGGTGGGCAGCCCGCACACCGACACCGACAAAAACGGGTGATCGGCACCCCGTCCCCGTCCGACTGCGCCGAGCGGGCCGAAGACCCCCGGTTTCGAGACTGACCCGCCCGGTCGCCTTCAGCAGACCCGACACCTGAAGCGCGCAGCCTGGTGAACCCCAGCGTCGAACCGCCCCCGGGACGAGCTGCCCCGCCCACCCGCCTTCTGCTGCCCGACGACCCCACCCCAAAAACAATCAAGCACGAATGCTTGATAATCCCCTCACCCCGTGCCACGGTGAACCCGTGGTCGACCTCAGCTCCCTCCTCACAGACCTCCGCGCCGAAGGCGACGAACTGGACTCCTGGCTCGCGGACCTCCCCGAACCGGCCTGGCGCACCCCCACCCCCGCCCCCGACTGGACCGTCGCCCACCAGGTCGCGCACCTGGCCTGGACCGACGAACGCGCCCTGCTCGCCACCACCGACGCCGCCGCCTTCCAGGCCGAGATCGTCGAGGCCCTCACGTCCGACCCCGACCCCCAGCGCTTCGTCGACCAGGGCGCAGAGGACGGTGCCCGGCGATCCCCGCGCGACCTCCTCCACCACTGGCGCGAACGCCGCACGGCCCTCCACAACGCCCTCGCCGCCACCCCCGGCGGCGTCAAGCTCCCCTGGTACGGCCCGCCCATGAGCCCGGCCTCCATGGCGACCGCGCGCCTGATGGAGACCTGGGCGCACAGCACCGACGTCGCCGACGCCCTCGGGGTCCGCAAACCGACCACCGACCGGATCCGGCACGTCGCCCACCTGGGAGTCCGCACCCGCGACTTCGCCTACCTGGTCCGGCAGAAGCCCGTCCCCACCGCTGCCTTCCGGGTGGAGCTGACCTCCCCGAGCGGTGACCTCTGGACCTGGGGCCCGGCCGAAGCGGAAGCCGCGGTCACCGGCCCCGCCCTCGACTTCTGCCTGCTCGTGACCCAACGCGTCCACCGGGCCGACACCGCGCTCGAAGCCACCGGCGCGGCCGAGGAGTGGCTCGGCATCGCCCAGGCGTTCGCAGGCCCACCCGGTGACGGCAGGCCCCGCCAGGCAGGGGTGACCCGGTGATCCGCATCGGCAACGCCTCCGGCTTCTACGGCGACCGCCTCAGCGCCGTCCGCGAGATGCTCACCGGCGGCGACCTCGACGTCCTGACCGGCGACTACCTGGCCGAGCTGACCATGCTCATCCTCGGCCGCCAGCGCCTCAAGGACCCCGCGGGCGGCTACGCCAAGACCTTCCTCCGCCAGTTGGAGGACTCCCTGGGCACCGCGGTCGAGCGCCGGGTCAAGATCGTCTCGAACGCGGGTGGCCTCAACCCGGCCGGGCTCGCCGACGCGGTCCGCGCCCTGGCCGCGCGGCTGGGCCTCGACATCACCGTCGCCCACGTCGAGGGCGACGACCTGCTGCCGCGCGCCGCCGAACTCGGCCTCGACGGCGCGCTGACCGCCAACGCCTACCTCGGCGCCTGGGGCATCGCCGAGTGCCTGAACGCCGGGGCGGACGTCGTCGTCACCGGCCGCGTCACCGACGCCTCCCTGGTCGTCGGCCCCGCCGCGGCCCACCACGGCTGGGCGCCCGGCGACCTCGACCGGCTCGCGGGCGCCACCGTCGCCGGGCACGTCATCGAGTGCGGCACCCAGGCGACCGGCGGGAACTTCTCCTTCTTCACCGAACTCGACGACCTGGGCCACGCCGGTTTCCCCATCGCCGAGATCGCCGAGGACGGGTCCGCGGTCATCACCAAGCACCCGGGCACCGGGGGAGCGGTCACCGTCGAGACGGTCACCGCGCAACTGCTCTACGAGATCCAGGGACCGGACTACCTGGGGCCGGACGTCACGACCAGGTTCGACACGATCACCCTGGCCGCCGACGGCCCGGACCGTGTGCGCATCAGCGGGGTGCAGGGCTCGCCGCCACCGGAGACGGTCAAGGTCTGCGTCAACACCCTCGACGGCTTCCGCAACAGCGCGACCTTCGTGCTCTGCGGCCTCGACGTCGAGGCCAAGGCCGCCCTGGCCCGCCGCCAGCTCGAAACCGCCGTCGGCGCGGAGGGCCTGCACTGGACCCTCGCCCGCACCGACCACCCCGACGCGGACACCGAAGAGACCGCAAGCGCTTTCCTGCACGCCACCATCCGCACGCCGGACCCCCAACGCGCCAAGGCGTTCTCCCGCGCGACGGTGGAACTCGCCCTCGCCAGCTACCCCGGCTTCACGCTCACCGCCCCACCCGCTGACGGAACCCCGGTGGGTGTCTACCGCGCGGACTACGTGGACCGATCCGAGGTGGCAGCGGTCGCGGTCATCGCCGGGGAGCGCAAGACCATCCCCTGGGGCGAAGCCACAAGGGTCGAACCGCGCTCCATCGACTACCCCGCCTCGACAGCCGAGTACGGCCCCACCCGCGCGGTCCCGCTGGGCCACGTCATCGGCGCGCGCTCCGGCGACAAGGGCGGGGACGCCAACCTCGGGGTGTGGGTGCGCAAGCCCGAGGCCTTCGCCTGGCTGCTCGGTGAGCTGACCACCGACCGCCTCCGGGAACTCCTCCCGGAGACCCGGGGCCTCGACGTCGAGCGCCACCCCTTCCCCAACCTGAACGCGGTGAACTTCCTCGTGCGCGGGGTCCTCGGCCAGGGCGTCGCCGCCTCGACGCGGTTCGACCCGCAGGCCAAGGCGCTCGGCGAGTGGCTGCGGTCCCGCGTCGTCGACGTCCCGGAGGCGTTCCTGTGAACCCGTTCGACACCGCTGAACGCCGTGAGCTGCGGGCGACCGTGCGCGGCTTCACGACCAGCGAGGTGCTGCCGCACCTCGACGACTGGGAGCGCGCGGGTGAGCTGCCCCGGTCGCTGCACAAGTCCGCCGCCGCGCTCGGCCTGCTCGGCATCGCCTTCCCGGAGGCGGTCGGCGGCGAGGGCGGGTCGCTGGTCGACGCCATGGTCGTGGTCGAGGAGATGCACTACGCAGGTGCGTCCGGCGGGCTCATCGCGTCCCTGCTGACCTGCGGGATCGCTGTGCCGCACCTGGCCGCGGCCGCCGATCCGGAGCAGGTCGGGCGGTGGGTGCGGCCGACGCTCGCGGGCGACCTGATCGGGTCGCTGGCGATCACCGAGCCCGACGGCGGCTCCGACGTGGCGGGCATCCGCACCACCGCGGTCCGCGACGGCGACCACTTCGTCGTCAACGGGGCCAAGACCTACATCACCTCCGGCGTGCGGGCCGACTTCGTGACCACGGCGGTGCGGACCGGCGGCCCCGGCGCGCACGGGGTGTCGCTGCTGGTGGTGGAGAAGGGCACGCCCGGGTTCGCGGTCAGCCGCAAGCTGGAGAAGATGGGCTGGCACTGCTCCGACACCGCCGAGTTGTCCTACGTGGACTGCCGGGTGCCGGTGTCCAACCTGGTGGGGGCGGAGAACACCGGGTTCGTCCAGATCGCGCAGAACTTCGTGGCCGAGCGGCTGACCCTCGCCGTGCAGGCGTACGCGACGGCCCAGCGGGCGCTGGACCTGTCGCTGGAGTGGTGCAGGCTCCGCTCGACGTTCGGCAGGCCGCTGATCTCCCGGCAAGCCGTGCAGAACACCCTCACGGAAATGGCCCGCCGCATCGACGTGGCGCGGGTCTACGCGCGCGACGTCGCCCTGCGGCACCTGGCGGGCGAGGACGTCATCGCCGAGGTCTGCTTCGCCAAGAACACCGCCGTGGAAGCGGGGGAGTGGGTCGTGCGCGAGGCGGTGCAGCTCTTCGGCGGGCTCGGCTACATGCGCGAGTCCGAGGTGGAGCGGCACTACCGCGACATCCGCATCCTCGGCATCGGCGGCGGGACCGACGAGATCATGACCATGCTGGCGGGCAGGCGACTGGGGTTCGCGCAATGACCCGATCGGGGGATGGGGACAACTTTTTGACGGTTTCCGGCGCCCGGCGGATCGTATTCCCGGACACCACGAGCGAAGGAGGTGCGCGATGACGGTGCTGAGGTCCGCTGTGGACACCACGGCCACCGAGTTCGCGGCCAACCGCGAGGCGATGCTGGCGAAGCTGGCCGACCTCGACGCCGAGCACGCCAAGGCGGTGGCGGGCGGCGGCGAGAAGTACGTCAGCAGGCACCGCGCCCGCGGCAAGCTCCTGGCCAGGGAGCGGGTCGAGCTGCTGCTCGACCCGGACTCGCCGTTCCTGGAGCTGTCGCCGCTGGCGGCCTGGGGCACCGACTACCAGGTCGGCGGCAGTCTGGTCACCGGCATCGGGGTGGTCGAGGGCGTCGAGTGCCTGGTCAACGCCAGCGACCCCACCGTCAAGGGCGGCGCGATCAACCCCTGGGGGATGCGCAAGGGCTTCCGCGCGGCCGACATCGCCGCGCAGAACGGGCTGCCGACGGTCAACCTGGTCGAGTCCGGCGGCGCCGACCTGCCCACCCAGAAGGAGATCTTCATCCCCGGCGGCCGCACCTTCCGCGACCTGACCCGGTCCTCCGCGGCCGGGGTGCCCACGGTGGCGCTGGTGTTCGGCAACTCCACCGCGGGCGGGGCGTACCTGCCGGGCATGTCCGACCACGTGGTGATGGTCAAGGACCGGGCGAAGGTGTTCCTCGGCGGACCGCCGCTGGTCAAGATGGCCACCGGCGAGGAGTCCGACGACGAGTCGCTCGGCGGCGCGGAGATGCACGCCCGCGTGTCCGGCCTCGCCGACTACCTCGCCGTGGACGAGCGCGACGCCATCCGGCTCGGGCGGCGGATCGTCGCCCGGCTCAACTGGCGCAAGCGGGGGCCCGCCCCCGCCGCCGACTACGCCGAGCCCGAGCACGACCCGGAGGACCTGCTGGGCATCGTGCCCACCGACCTCAAGGTCCCGTTCGACCCGCGCGAGGTCATCGCCAGGGTGGTCGACGGGTCGGACTTCGACGAGTTCAAGCCGCTCTACGGCAGCAGCCTGGTCACCGGGTGGGCGCAGGTGCACGGCTACCCGGTCGGCATCCTGGCCAACGCCCGCGGCGTGCTGTTCTCCGAGGAGTCGCAGAAGGCCACCCAGTTCATCCAGTTGGCCAACCAGACCAACACCCCGCTGCTGTTCCTGCACAACACCACCGGCTACATGGTCGGCAAGGAGTACGAGCAGGGCGGCATCATCAAGCACGGCGCCATGATGATCAACGCGGTGTCGAACTCGAAGGTCCCGCACATCTCCGTGCTGATGGGCTCCTCCTACGGCGCGGGCCACTACGGCATGTGCGGCCGGGCCTACGACCCCCGGTTCCTGTTCGCCTGGCCCAGCGCCAAGTCCGCGGTCATGGGGCCGCAGCAACTGGCCGGGGTGCTCTCGATCGTCATGCGCCAGGGCGCCGAAGCGCGCGGCCAGGCCTACAACGAGGAGCACGACGCCGCCATGCGCGCCATGGTCGAGAACCAGATCGAGGCCGAGTCCCTGCCGACGTTCCTGTCCGGGATGCTCTACGACGACGGCATCATCGACCCGCGCGACACCCGGACCGTCCTCGGCATCGCCCTGTCCGCCGTCCACACCACCACCGTCGAGGGCGCCGACTCCTTCGGCGTCTTCCGGATGTGAGCCCGATGATCACCAGCCTGCTCGTGGCCAACCGCGGCGAGATCGCCCGCCGGGTCTTCCGCACCGCCCGCGACCTCGGCATCGCCACCGTCGCGGTCCACTCCGACGCCGACGCGGACTCCCCGCACGTGCGGGAGGCCGACGCGGCCGTCCGGCTCCCCGGCTCCAGCCCGGCCGAGACCTACCTGCGGCCGGACCTGCTCATCCGGGCCGCGCTCGACGCCGGGGCCGACGCCGTGCACCCCGGCTACGGCTTCCTGTCCGAGAACGCCGAGTTCGCCAGGGCCGTCCTCGCGGCGGGCCTGACCTGGGTCGGACCACCGGTCGAGGCCATCGAGCGGATGGGCTCCAAGATCGAGTCCAAGCTGCTGATGGCCGAGGCGGGCGTGCCGACCCTCACCGACGTCGCCGAGCCCACCGAGGCCGACCTGCCGCTGCTGGTCAAGGCCTCCGCGGGCGGCGGCGGGCGGGGGATGCGGGTGGTGCGGCGGCTCGCCGACCTCGACGGCGAACTGGCCGCGGCCCGGTCCGAGGCCGCGTCCGCGTTCGGCGACCCGACCGTGTTCGTCGAGCCCTACCTGGAGACCGGGCACCACATCGAGGTCCAGGTCATGGCCGACCGGCACGGCACGGTGTGGGCGGTGGGGGAGCGCGAGTGCTCCATCCAGCGCCGCCACCAGAAGGTCGTCGAGGAGGCGCCGTCGCCGCTGGTGGAGCGCACGCCGGGGATGCGCGACCGGCTGTTCGACGCCGCCCGCAAGGCCGCGGGCGCCATCGGCTACGAGGGCGCGGGCACCGTCGAGTTCCTCGCCGACGACGCCGGTCGCTTCTACTTCCTGGAGATGAACACCCGCCTGCAGGTCGAGCACCCGGTCACCGAGTGCGTCACCGGCCTGGACCTGGTGGCCCTGCAACTGTCCGTCGCGGAGGGCGCGCCGCTCGCGGCCGACCCGCCCGGGTCCGCCGGGCACGCCATCGAGGTCCGGCTCTACGCCGAGGACCCGGCGCTGGACTGGCGGCCGCAGAGCGGAACCCTGCACCACTTCGACGTCCCCGGCGTCACCGCGCACTTCACCGCCGCGGGTGAGCGCGGGCTGCGCCTCGACTCCGGCGTCGAGTCCGGCTCGGTCGTCGGGGTGCACTACGACCCGATGCTGGCCAAGGTCATCGCCTGGGCACCCGACCGCACCGCCACCGCCCGCGCCCTTTCCGGTGCCCTGGCCAAGTCCCGGGTGCACGGCGTGCACACCAACCGCGACCTGCTGGTGCGGGTGCTGCGCCACCCGGCTTTCCTGGCGGGCGAGACCGACACCGCGTTCTTCGACCGGCACGGCCTGGGCACCCTGTCCGAACCGCTGGCGGACAAGGACACCGAGGCGCTGTCCGCCCTCGCCGCCGCACTGGCCGACGCCGAGGCGAACCGGGCCGCCGCCCGGGTGCTCGGCCGCGTCCCCGGTGGCTGGCGCAACGTGGTGTCGCAGCCGCAGGTCAAGGTGTACACGGGGGCCACCGGCGAGCACGAGGTGCGCTACCGGGTCGGCCGCGCCGGGCTGGCGGCCGACGGGTTCACCGGCGTGCGGCTGGTGTCCGCCACCGCCCGGGTGGTCGAGCTGGAGGTCGCCGGGGTCCGGCGGCGGTTCGAGGTGACCGCGGTCGGCGGCTCGGTGTGGGTCGACTCCGCGCTGGGGCCGGTCGCGCTCACCGCGGTCGACCGGTTCCCCGACCCGGCCGACCAGGTCGCCGCGGGGTCGCTGCTGGCCCCGATGCCCGGCACCGTCGTGCGGGTCGCGGTGTCCGCCGGGGACTCCGTCACGGCCGGGCAGCCGCTGCTGTGGCTGGAAGCGATGAAGATGGAACACCGCATCGACGCCCCCGCCGACGGGGTCGTCGCCGAGCTGCCGGTGTCCGCCGGGGACCAGGTCGACGTCGGCCGCGTGCTCGCGGTCGTCCGCACTGCCGAGGAGGGGTCATGAGCTTCACCGAGTCCGAGGAACGCCAGGCGCTGCGCAAGGCGGTCGCCGAACTGGGCCGCAAGTACGGCCACGAGTACACGCTCAAGGCGGCGCGCTCCGGCGGCCACACCACCGAGCTGTGGAACGAGGCGGGCAAGCTGGGCTACCTCGGGGTCAGCGTGCCCGAGGAGTTCGGCGGTGGGGGCGGTGGCATCGGCGACCTCGCCGCGGTGTGCGAGGAACTCGGCGCCACCGGCACCGGCCTGCTGCAGATGGTCGTCTCGCCTGCCATCTGCGCGACGATCATCGCCCGCTTCGGCACGCCGGAGCAGAAGTCGCGCTGGCTGCCCGGCTTCGCCGACGGCACCCTGCGGATGGCCTTCGCCATCACCGAGCCCGACGCCGGGTCCAACGCCCACCGGCTCACCACCACCGCCCGCCGCGACGGTGACGGCTGGGTGCTCAACGGCCGCAAGATCTACATCTCCTGCGTGGACGAGTCGCAGTCGGTGATGGTGGTCGGCCGCACCGAGGACGCCAAGACGGGCAAGCTCAAACCCGCCCTGTTCGTCGTGCCCACCGACGCCCCCGGCTTCGAATTCCAGCGCATCGAGATGGACGTCATCGCCCCCGACAGCCAGTTCCAGGTCTTCATCGACGACGTCCACCTCCCCGCCGAGGCCCTGGTCGGCTCCGAGGACGCGGCGCTGATGCAGTTGTTCGCGGGCCTCAACCCCGAGCGCATCATGGCCTCCGCCTACGCCGTCGGCATGGGCCGCTTCGCCCTGGACAAGGCCGTCGAGTACGCCAAGACCCGCACCGTGTGGAAGGAACCCATCGGCGCCCACCAGGCCGTGGCGCACCCCTTGGCCAAGGCGAAGGTCGAACTGGAACTGGCCAAGCTGATGACCCAGAAGGCCGCCGCCCTCTACGACTCCGGCGACGACATGGCCGCGGGCGAGGCCGCCAACATGGCCAAGTACGCCGCGGGCGAGGCCGTGGTCAACGCCGTGGACGCCGCCGTCCAGACCCACGGCGGCAACGGCCTGGCCAGCGAGTACGGTCTGGGCGCCCTGGTGGCGGCCTCCCGGCTGACCCGCATCGCCCCGGTCAGCCGCGAGATGATCCTGAACTTCGTCGCCCAGTTCTCCCTGGGCCTGCCCAAGTCCTACTAGGAGCACCGCGATGGTCGAGGCAGTCCGCGAACCCCGCCAGGACCGCAGCCGGGTCACCCGGCAGCGGCTGCTGGCCGCCGCCGTGGACTGCCTCGCCGAGGTCGGCTGGTCCGGCAGCACGGTCTCGGTCGTCGCCGAACACGCGGGCGTCTCCCGGGGCGCCGCCCAACACCACTTCCCCACCCGCGAAGACCTCTTCACCGCCGCCATCGAGTACGTCACCGAGGAACGCCTCACCCACCTCCGCGCCAACCTCCCCAACCTGCCCCCCGGCCGCGACCGCACCGAGTTCGTCGTCCACACCCTCGGCGAGATGTTCACCGGCAAACTCTTCCGCGCAGCCCTCCAACTCTGGGTCGCGGCGGCCTCCGACGAATTCCTCAAGGCTCAGGTGGTGCCCCTCGAAGCCCGAGTGGGCCGCGAAACCCACCGCCTCACCCTCGAAGCCCTCGGCGTGGACGAATCCCGCCCCGGCATCCGCGAAGCCGTGCAGGCAACCCTGGACATGGCCCGAGGCCTGGGCCTGGCCAACGTCCTCACCGACGACACCAAACGCCGCCGCCGAGTCCTCGACCAGTGGACCGCCATGCTGACTACCGCGATCACCGACTGATCCGGACGGCCGCACTTTCTAGAGCCCCGTTTGCGCACGTACGTGTCCTCGATGCCAAACCGGCTGGCGACCCGCTTCAGGTCAGCGCAAGTCACCTGCGGCACGGCACTGTTCCGCTCCCGGTTCTGCGTTTCCTTGCCGAAGTCCTTCGGCCGTTGCGCTCCGAGTGGGCGTACATCCAATCCGCTAGTCTCACCATCTTCGCGGGCTCGTTCGTTGTCTGGCGTATCTGAGGAATAGCTGCTTCGCCAATTGCTCGTCGTCAGGCCGGGGTGTGGTGTTCAGCAAGTGGTCGACTCGCTCAACCTCGGCTGCCGAGGTGGGGCTGATGTTCGCGTTGATGGTGCTGCCGATGTCCCGCAGGAATTCCTGGGGTTGCAGCATGAACAGCATCCGGCCCGTACGTCGTCGGAACTCCTCGACCAGTTCGAGTCGCGGGCCCAGTGCCCGGTCCCGGTTGCGGCGCCACCAGTCCTCCTTGGTGTCGCTGGTGACGAAGAGCGCGTCGCACCCGGCGTTCGCCGCCGCGCGGAGGAGTTGTTCCCAGACTAGATAGTCGCCCGCGCGGGATGCCTCGTCCTTGTCGCTGTCCCGGTAACCGGGGGGCAGTTGGGCTTGGATTCGCCGTTCGGCTTCTTTCAGTGCCGTGGCGTGGTCCTCGTCCGGGAGTGGCGGTCCGACCCGGCCCTCGAGGATGCGGGCGAGTCGGGTGACGATGGGGTCGAGTGCGGTGTCCTGGGCGCCATTGACGCGGTCCTTTTCCGCTTGTGCGTTGATCGAACCAATTGCCCGGTCGAAGGCGGGGCCGAGTTCACCCAACACCTCATCGCGCAGGTCGTCGGCCAAGGCGGCCTTCTTGGCCCAAGTGGACATCGTAGCTCGGTGGCCCGGCGCGCTTTCTCCAGCGCCCCGACCGCCTCTTGGGCGCCTGCCCACGCACTCTTGGCGGTGGCTTCGCGGTTGCGCCAGAATTCCTTCAACGCCTGGTGCGGCACCCACAGTCGGGCACCGATCATTTCCATGAGCGACATCAGGTCGTTGCGGGTGGCTTCGTTGTACCGATAGAGGTTCAACAGGACGTTGGCGTCCAAGGCGATGAGGCCGGAGGTCACAATGTCCTTGTAGTCCCCGGGTTGTGGGGTGCGATAACCCTCAAAACCGTCGAAGATCCCCGATCCGCCCGCCGTCGGTGGTTCTTCCTCGCTCACAACCGTTCCAGGCGGATCGGGAGGTTGTCGGCGGGGACGGGGATGGAACTGGTGTCCCACACCAGTTCGTAGTCCGGTGGGAACTCCCAGCGGTAGGTGCGCAGGATCGCGTGCAGCAGGGCCTTCACCTCGAACATCCCGAAGTGCATCCCCAGGCACTTGTGCGCGCCGCCGCCGAAGGGCATCCAGGCGTAGCGGTGGGACTTGTCCTCGCGGCGGGGTTCGGCGAAGCGGTCCGGGTCGAAGCGGGTGGGGTCGGTCCAGTAGTCGTCGAGTTTGTGGCTGATGCCGGGGGAGAGGAAGACCAGGGTGCCCTCGGGGACGTAGTGGCCTTGCAGGGACGTGTCCTTGACCGTGCGGCGGGCCAGGGTGGGCAGGGGGGCGACCAGGCGCAGGGATTCCTTGACCACCAGGTCCAGGGCGGTGAGGCCGCCCAGCGAGGTGACCGTGGGCGGGTCCACCGACAGGCACTCGGCCCTGGCCCGGTCCTGCCAGTCGGGGTGGTGGCCAAGCTGGTGCATGGCCGAGGTGAGGGCCGTGGTGGTGGAGTCGGTGGCGGCCATGATGATGAAGATCATGTGGTTGACGACGTCGTCGTCGGTGAACATGTGGCCCTCGTCGGTGCGGGCCTGGCACAGCGCCGTGAACAGGTCGGTGGCGGTGCTGGTGCGGCGTTCGGCGATGCGCGGGCGGAAGAAGTCCTCCAGGGCCTTGCGGCCGCGCAGGCCCGCCGACCAGCGGCCGCCGGGGACCGGGTGGCGGACCACCGCCATCCCCGCCCGGGAGGTGTCGGTGAAGGCCCGCTGCAGGGCGGCGGAGTCCTCGACCGGGGCGTCCATGAACACCTCGGTCGCCACGTCGAGGGTGAGGCGGCGCAGCGCCGGGTAGACCGGGCCGGGTTCCCACGTGGGCACCACCCGCTTGGCCAGGGTGTCGACCCGGTCCAGGTAGCCCTCGATGCGGCTGGTGGTGAACGCCTCCTGCATGAGCCTGCGGTGGTGCAGGTGCTCCTCGCTGTCGAGCAGGAGCAGGCCGCGGTTGAGGAACGGGCCGACCAGGAAGGTCCAGCCCGCCTGGGAGAACGCCTTGTCCCGGTTGACCAGCACCTCCTGCGCGGCGTCCGGGCCGGTGGCGGCGACGATGCGCGTCCCGAACGCCCGCGCCCACGACACCGGGCCCAGTTCCCGGTGTCGGCGCAGCCCGAAGTCGCCCTGCCGGAACATCGACAGGGTGTGCCCGAGCACCGGGGGACCCGCGTCCCCGGGCACCGGCCGCAGGTCGCTGTCGGCGGGGGGTGCCGCCAAGTCGGTCACCGGCCACCGCCGGTCCGACAACCACCGGTCGAGCATCCCCGTCGCCATGTCCCACTCCCCGCGGCCCGGCCCGCGCGCACGGTGCGCGGTGAAGATCAGCAGACGATAGCCAGTGGCCCGCATGCTGCCGCACCGGACCTGCTCCGTTGTGTGATCAACCGGATTCGCGTGGTGAGTGCCGCCGTTCGGTCCAACACGTGCGGCCGGACGCCGTCACCCGGGGGTCACCGCAGGCGGTCAGGAGGTGGTGGGAACGGGCGCTCGGTGGTCACCCGCCGGTCGCGCGACGGTGTGGTTCCGTCACCGGTCCTCGGCCGCGGCGCGCAGCACCGTGTCCGCCAGCGCGGACAGCTCGTCGGCCAGGCCGGGGCGGGTGGTGAAGCGCTGGGTGCGCGGGATGTCGTTGACGATGGTCAGCGCGGCGTGCACGGCGACCCGGGCCGCGGGCTCGTCCAGCCCGGGGGCGACCTCGCGCAGCAGCCGGACCCACTCGGCGACGTACCCGCGCTGCATCGCCCGCAGCTCCCGGCCGTCGCGCTCGGGCAGGTTCGCCAGCTCGGTGGTGTAGACGGCGATCAGGTCGTCGGAGCGCAGGACCGTGTCCACGTAGGAGCGGGCGAGCCTGCGCAGCGCGTCCGCCGGGTCGGTGGCGGTGGCCAGCGAGTCCTCCAGGCCCAGGGTGAGCCGGTCGGCCATCCGGCGCGAGGCGGCCAGCAGCAGGTCGGACTTGCCCGCGAAGTGCCGGTACACGCTCGGCCCGGCGATCCCGGTGGCCGCGCCGATGTCGTCCATGCTGACCGCGTGGAACCCGCGCTCGCGGAACAGCCGGGTGGCCGCGGTCAGCAGCTCCTCCCGGCGCGACGGGGTGGGTGCGACCCGGGTGCGCCACTCGTCCGCGCGCGGTGCCGGGGTGGGCAGGTCGGCGCGCACCACCGCCTCGCCGAGGTGGGCCAGCAGCGGCGCGAACCCCGAGCGCGGGGTCGCGCGGTGGTCGCCGACGCTGCCGAACACGCTCAGCGCGGCGAAGCACAGCAGGTGCGCCTGCCCCGACGACAGCTCCGGGCGCAGGCGGCGCAGGCCGGTCAGCCACGCGCTGAGCAGCGTCGTGGCCCGCCCGCGCAGCTCCTTCTGGTCGGCTTCGCGCAGGTGGCGGCCCTGCCAGCGCCACAGCGCGGTCAGCTCCCTGCGCTCGATGGAGACCTCGGCTGCGGCCAGCAGCAGCGGCGCGAGCCTGCTCTGCGGGTCGTCGGCGAGGCCGGACACCGCGTCGTGCACCCGTTCGGCCAGCTCGTCCACCCCGGTGAGCAGCACGTGCCCGAGCACGTCCTGCTTGTTCTGGAAGTGCCGGTAGAGCGCGGAGGCGGTGATGCCCGCCGCGGCGGCGATGTCGCCGACGCCGACCGAGTGGTAGCCGCGCTTGCCGAACAGCGCCGCCGCCGCGTCGGCCAGCTGGGCCCTGCGGTTGCGCGGCCTGCTCCGAGCGGTCACCGGCGCCCCTTCCTGGGTGAGGTTCGGATTGCAACCATAGGGTGGCCGTCTCACATTGACAACCAGCGGATTCGGGGCATTATGTGAATCGTCATTAGCGCACACGTACCGTCGGAAGGACTGGACGAGCGTGAGTAACGAAGCCTTCATCTACGAGGCGATCCGCACGCCGCGCGGCCGTGGCAAGAAGAACGGCTCGCTGCACGGCGTCAAGCCCATCTCGCTCGTCGTGGGACTCATCGACGAGCTCAAGACCCGCCACCCGGACCTGGACCCGGCCACGATCGACGACATCGTGCTGGGCATCGTCTCCCCCGTCGGGGACCAGGGCTCGGTGCTCCCGCGCACCGCCGCGATCGTCTCGGGCCTGCCCGACAGCGTCGCGGGCGTGCAGCTCAACCGGTTCTGCGCCTCGGGCCTGGAAGCGGTCAACACCGCCGCGGAGAAGGTCCGCTCCGGCTGGAACCAGCTCGTCATCGCCGGTGGCGTCGAGTCGATGTCGCGGGTGCCGATGGGCTCCGACGGCGGCGCGTGGGCGATGGACCCGGAGACCAGCTACGAGAGCTACTTCGTCCCGCAGGGCATCAGCGCCGACCTGATCGCCACCATCGAGGGCTTCTCCCGCGCCGACGTCGACGCCTACGCGGTCGAGTCGCAGAAGCGCGCGGCGGCGGCCTGGTCGGCGGGCTACTTCACCAAGTCCGTGGTGCCGGTCAAGGACCGCAACGGCGTGGTGCTGCTCGACCACGACGAGCACATGCGCCCGGAGTCCACCGTGGAGGGCCTGGGCAAGCTCGGGCCGTCGTTCGCGGGCATGGGCGAGATGGGCGGCTTCGACGCCGTGGCGCTGCAGAAGTACCACTGGGTCGAGAAGATCGACCACGTGCACACCGCCGCGAACTCCTCCGGCATCGTCGACGGCGCCGCGCTGGTGCTGGTCGGCAACGAGGCGGCGGGCAAGGCCGCGGGCCTGACCCCGCGCGCCCGCATCGTCTCCGCCGCGGTGACCGGCGCCGAGCCGACCATCATGCTGACCGGGCCCACCCCGGCCGCGCAGAAGGCGCTGCGGCTGGCGGGCCTGACCCCGGACGACATCGACGTCTGGGAGCTGAACGAGGCGTTCGCCGCGGTCGTCATGAAGTTCATGAAGGACCTGGACATCCCGCACGAGAAGATCAACGTCAACGGCGGCGCCATCGCCATGGGCCACCCGCTGGGCGCCACCGGCGCGATGATCACCGGCACCGTGGTCGACGAGCTGGAGCGCCGCGGCGCCCGCCGGGGCCTGGTCACCCTGTGCATCGGCGGCGGCATGGGCGTCGCGACCATCATCGAGCGAGTCTGAGGCCGGGAAGATGACCGAGAACATGATCAAGTGGGAGTCCGACGCCGACGGCATCGTCGTGCTCACCATGGACGACCCGAACCAGTCCGCGAACACCATGAACGACACCTTCCGGGAGTCGTTCGGCGCCACGGTCGACCGGCTGGAGGCCGAGAGGGACTCCATCACCGGTGTGGTGATCACCTCCGCGAAGAAGACCTTCTTCGCGGGCGGTGACCTCAACCAGCTCGGCAAGGCCGGGCCGGGCGACGCCGCGGAGATCACCGAGCGGGTCGACGGCATGAAGGCGCAGCTACGGCGCCTGGAGCAGCTCGGCAAGCCGGTCGTGGCGGCCATCAACGGCGCCGCGCTCGGCGGCGGCTACGAGATCGCGCTGGCCACCCACCACCGCGTCGCCCTCGACGCCAAGGGCAGCGAGATCGGCCTGCCCGAGGTGAGCCTGGGCCTGCTGCCCGGCGGCGGTGGCGTGTCGCGCACCGTGCGGCTGCTGGGCATCCAGAGCGCGCTGCTCAACGTCCTGCTGCAGGGCCAGCGGCACAAGCCCGCCAAGGCCAAGGAGCTGGGTCTGGTCGACGAGCTGGTCTCCACCCCGGAGGAACTGCTCGCCGCGGCGAAGGCGTGGGTCAAGGCCAACCCCGAGGCCGTGCAGCCCTGGGACGTCAAGGGCTACCGCATCCCCGGCGGCACCCCGTCGAGCCCGTCGTTCGCGGCGAACCTGCCCGCGTTCCCGGCGAACCTGCGCAAGCAGCTCAAGGGCGCCCCGATGCCCGCCCCGCGCAACATCCTCGCCGCGGCCATCGAGGGCTCCCAGGTCGACCTGGACAACGCCACGAAGATCGAGACGCAGTACTTCGTGGACCTGGTGTGCGGCCAGGTGTCGAAGAACATGATCAAGGCGTTCTTCTTCGACCTGCAGGCCATCAACAAGGGCAACTCCCGCCCCGACGGCCAGCCGAAGTACACCGCGCGCAAGGTCGCCGTGCTCGGCGCCGGGATGATGGGCGCGGGCATCGCCTACTCCAGCGCCCGCGCGGGCATCGAGGTCGTCCTCAAGGACGTCACGATCGAGGCGGCGCAGAAGGGCAAGGCGTACTCGGAGAAGATCCTGGCCAAGGCCGTGGGCCGGGGCAAGCTGACCCAGGAGAAGGCCGACGAGGTCCTCGCCAGGATCACCCCGACCGCCGACCCGCAGGACGTCGCCGGGGTGGACCTGGTCGTCGAGGCGGTGTTCGAGTCGCCGGAGCTGAAGAAGAAGGTCTTCGGTGAGATCGAGGACCTGGTGGCGCCGGACGCGCTGCTGGGCTCCAACACCTCCACGCTGCCGATCACCCTGCTGTCGGAGGGGGTGAAGCGGCAGGAGGACTTCATCGGCCTGCACTTCTTCTCCCCGGTCGACAAGATGCCGCTGCTGGAGATCGTGGTCGGCGAGAAGACCTCGGACGTGGCGCTGGCCAAGGCGTTCGACTACGCGCTGCAGATCAAGAAGACCCCGATCGTCGTCAACGACAGCCGCGGCTTCTTCACCAGCCGGGTCATCGGCACGTTCATCAACGAGGCCGTGGCCATGGTCGGCGAGGGCCTGGTGCCCGCGTCGATCGAGCAGGCGGGCACCCAGGCCGGGTACCCGGCGCCGCCGCTGCAGTTGCTCGACGAGCTGACGCTGACCCTGCCGCGCAAGATCCGCGACGAGACCAAGGCCGCGATCGAGGCCGCGGGCGGCACCTGGCCGGGGCACCCGTCCGACGGGGTGGTGGACCGGATGGTCGATGAGTTCGACCGCAAGGGCCGTTCGGCGGGCGCGGGTTTCTACGAGTACGACGACGAGGGCAAGCGCGCCGGTCTGTGGACGGGGCTGCGCGACGCCTTCGGCGGCGGCAACGAGATCCCGTTCAAGGACATGCAGGAGCGGATGCTCTTCGCCGAGGCGCTGGAAACGGTGAAGTGCTTCGACGAGAACGTCCTGCGCACGGTGCCGGACGCCAACATCGGCTCCATCTTCGGCATCGGCTTCCCGCCCTGGACCGGTGGTGTCATCCAGTACATCAACGGCTACCCCGGTGGGATCGCGGGCTTCGTGGCCAGGGCCAACGAGCTGGCGGCCGCCTACGGCGAGCGCTTCACCCCGCCCGCCTCCCTGGTCGCCAAGGCCGAGAAGGGTGAGATCTTCGAGTAGTCGTCCCCTCGACCGCTCGTCCCCTAGCAGGCGCTCCGACTCCGGTCGGGGCGCCTGCTGTTGTCTCTATGACTCCCTACGTATCGATGTTAAAGTCGTTTAGGGAAGTTTAGGGAGTGATATGGACTGGCTGTCGGTGGACCAGGTCGCCGAGGCGCTCGGGCTGCACGTGCGGACCGTGCGCGGGTACATCCGCGACGGGCGGCTGCGCGCGCAGCGGATCGGCAAGCAGTACCGGATCTCGCGGGCGGACCTCGACGCGTTCACCGGCGTGGCCGCGCAACCGGGGTCCACAGTGGACGTCACGACGATCATGCAGGTGGAGGACATCGACCGGGCCAACGCCGACCGGGTGACGACGGCGGTGATCGCGGTCGCCGGGCAGGGGTTGCGGGTGCAGACGGTGTTCGACGAGAAGCGCGGCCGGTTGCGGGTCATGGCCTTCGGCGACCCGGGCGCCTGCGCGGAACTGCTGCGGATCGTGGAAGCGGTGGTGCGCGGGTGAGCGGCATCTACCGGGCGCGCGGTGACGAGGTCCGCGCCGCCTACCGGGACCTGCTCGACCGCTGGCCGGTGCCCGCCGAGCGGCTGGTGGTGCCGACGCGGCACGGGGACACGTTCGTCGTGGTGTCCGGCCCGGTGGACGCGCCGCCCGTCGTGCTCGTGCACGGCTCCGGGTCGAACACGGTGATGTGGCTGGACGACGTCGCCGAGTGGTCGCGGGAGTTCCGGGTGGTCGCCGTGGACGTGCCGGGTGAACCCGGCCTCAGCGCCGAGACCCGGCTCCCGCTCGACGGCCCGGGGCACGCGGAGTGGTTCGACGACGTGCTCGACGCGCTGGGCGTTGCCGATGCGGCGTTCGTCGGGGTGTCGCTCGGCGGCTTCCTCGTCACGGACTACGCACTGCGCTCGGACCGGGTGCGGCGGCTGGTGCTGCTCAACCCGGGCGGGTTCGCGCCGCGCCGGGCCGGGTTCATGGTGAAGGGCGTGCTGCTCGCGCTGCTCGGCGAGTGGGGGCTGCGGCGGTCGATCAAGGCCGCCGTGGGGGCGGTGCCGCCGGAGTTGGTGGAGTACCTGGTGTTGGTCTTCGGCAACTTCAAGCCCCGGATGGAGCCGCTGCCGGTTTTCGGGCAGCTCGGGTTGGCGATGCCGGTCCTCGCCCTCCTGGGCGCCCGGGACGCGATGCTCGACGCGGCGGCGACCGCTCGTCGGCTCGCCGCCGAGGTCCCGCACGCCGACGTCCGGGTGCTCCCCGAGCAGGGGCACTACCTCACCGGCCAGACCGCGCCGATCCTCGAATTCCTCCGGGAGGAACCATGATCCTGCACGTGCCGCCCACCGGACCCGTGCTCGACGCGGCGGGCGCGATCGACCTGATCGGCGACGCCTGGGCGGCTGAGGCCACGTGGGTGGCGATCCCGGCGCAGCGGCTGGGGGCGGACTTCTTCACGTTGCGCACCGGGGTGGCGGGCGAGATCGTGCAGAAGTTCGTCAACTACCGCCTCGGTTTGGCCGTGGTCGGCGACATCTCCGGGTACACGGCCGGGAGTTCGGCCCTGCGGGCGTTCGTGGCCGAGAGCAACCGCGGCAGGCAGCTCTGGTTCACCGCTGATGTTGCGGAGTTCGAGGCCCGGCTGCTGTAGGCCGTGTCCAGCTCTTGAAAGCCCGGTCGTTTGTCGGTGGTGCCCGGGTGGGTGGATCTGCTTGGGCGGGGCCCCTACAGCGATCATGTGCCCGGTGTGACTGAGTGGGGCGAAAAGAGTGCCCCACTGCCCGGGCAGGCTTGCACATGATCGCTTCCCCCACCCAAGCAGATCCACCCACCCGGGCATTGGCGTAGCCGGGCCTGCGGTTGCGGGGGTGGCTGGTTTTCGCTGCGCCGGTGGGGTTCCAGGTGGCTGGCCGTCCGGCTGGCGGTTGGTGGGGTGGTCGGGAGCTGCGCATGGTGGGATTCGATGTGACGAGCCGCTGGCCGCCGGTTGCGAGGGTGGCTGGTTTTCGCTGCGCACGGCGAGGTTTCGGGTGGCAGGTGGCCGGGCAGCGGTTTGTGGGGTGGTTGGCCTGCTTCCTAGCCGTCGCGGGCGACGCGTTCCCGGGCGTCGGTGAGGTCTTCGGGGGTGGGGGCGTCGTCCTGGGTGAGGGTGTGGCGCCAGTAGCCGGTGAACTCGATGCGGGGTTTGGGGATGCCCCGGTCGACCAGGTGGCGGCGGAGGGTGCGGGTGATCGTGGCCTCGGCGGCGACCCACGCGACGGTGCCGGGGGTGATCGCCGCGGAGCGGACCGCGTCCAGCAGGAGCGTGCTGTCGGCGGGTGCAGTCGAGCCGCGGGGGAGCCAGGTGACCGGGTGGGGCAGGTCCTGGGCGTCGGCGAGGTCGGGGACCTCGATGAAGACCTGGGCGGTGGCCGGGTCCGGGAGGGACTCCAGGAGCGTGGCGATGGCCGGGAGGGCGGCGAGGTCGCCCGCGAAGAGGTGGTCGTCGCCGCGGGGGAGGGCTCGGGCGTACTGGCGGGCCGGGCCGTAGCGGGCCAGGGTGTCGCCCACCCGCGCCCCGGCCGCCCACTCGGTGGCCGGGCCCGGGGTTTCGTGCAGGGCGAAGTCGACGTCGATCTCGGCTGCCCTGCGCCGGAGGTGGCGGACGGTGTAGCTGCGCATCCAGGGGCGTTCCGGTTCCGGGATGGCCATGAACGCCTGGTACCAGCGCATCACGTCGGCCGGGTGCTCGGCCGGGACCCTCGGCTCGGACTGGCCCGCGCGCGGGAAGCACAGCTTGAGCTGCTGGTCCGGCCACCGGGTCAGGGTGTCCAGGCCGTCGCCGGTGAAGGTGACGCGGGTCGTGTGCGGAGTCAGCCGCCGGACGGCGGTGACGTGGACGGAGGACACCGGAGCCATCGCGAACCCCCTTGCGGACCCCTTTGTGGACCGGAGCGCCAAGTCAAGCGGACCCGAGTTCCAGCGCCAGCACCAAGTCCACCTGCGCGGCCAGGGACGACAGGTCGCGGCCGGTCAGCTCCTCGACCCGGCCGACCCGGTAGCGCAGGGTGTTGACGTGGACGTGCAGCTTCTCCGCGGCCCTGGTCCACGAGCCGGAGCAGGCGAGGAACACCCGCAGCGTGTGCACCAGGTCGGACTGGTGCTCGGCGTCGTAGTCCAGGACCGGCCCGAGGACCCAGCGGCGGAACGCGGCGCGCTGGTCGTCGGGGACCCCCACCAGCAGGGTGTGGAAGGCGCCCAGTTGCACGCCGTCCTGCACCCCGGCCCGGCAGTCGCGGCGCTCGGCGACCAGGCGGGCGTTGCGGGCCTGCTCGACCGAGGTGGGCAACCCCGCCGCGTCGGTGACCCCGCCGACGCCGATGGCCACCCTGGCGTCGCCGAACCCGCGCTCCAGCAGCCGGGCCAGCTCCACCAGCTCGTCGAGCACCCGGTCCCGCCGGTTGCGGCGCACCCCGAGGACGGCGAACACCTCCTCGTCCACCTCGGTCACCACCGCCGCCAAGCCCAGCGTCTCCGCCAACTCGGCCAGCACCGCCGCGGCCACGTCCGGTGTCGCCTTGTCCGCCGAGGCGCTCAGCACGCACAGCTCGTCCGGCCGGGTGAACCCGGCCGCCACCCGCTCCAGCGGCACCCGAGTCGCCGCGCGGCGGGCGCTGTCCAGCGCGGACTGCTCGTTGGCCGCCGCCGCCGCCAGGACGTCCACCAGGTGCCGCTGGTGCGACGACCACTGGGCCTGGTCGCCCTGCACCGCCACGAACCAGTCCAGCGCGCGCGTCCCGGTCACCGACGCCTCCGCCACGGTGTGCGGGGGGTGGCCGGGGCCGCGCACGGTCAGCGGCAGCCGGGTCGCCTCCAGGAACCGGCGGACCAGCCCGTGGCGCAGCCCGATCGGGGGCACCGAGGTCGTGCCCGCGACGACCCGGCCGGTGGGGGAGAGCACCCAGCAGCCCGCCTCCAGCGCGGTCGCCGCGTTCGCCACCGCCGTGGCCAGGTCCGGCACGCCCTCGCCCGCGCGTGCCCTGGTCCGGGCCGCCCCCAGCACCACGTACTCGGTGACCGAGGCGAACGACACCTCGCGCGGCACCTCGAACAGCGGCACGCCGTGGCGGAAGCACGCCGCGATCAGCTCCGCGGGCACCTCGCCCGCATCGGTGACCCCGGTGCCCAGCGCCACCGCGCCCGCCTCGGCCAGCGCCGCCACGAACGCCTCCGCCCGCTCCGGCCGCCACCAGACCAGGCCGGTCAGCACCAGTTCGCCCCCGGTCAGGTAGCGCGACGGGTCCGGCTGGTCGGTGGTGTAGACGTAGCGGACCGGCCGCTTGGGGTCCTCGGGCGGGACGTGCACCTCCAGCCCCAGGTCCGGGTGGTCGAGGAGCGACTCCAGGTTCACTCAGGTCCTCCGGGGTGGCGGGCCGGTCAATTGGAGGAACCTACAAGAGATCCCCGGGGGGCCTGCTGTTTCTTCGTCGCTTTTGCCGGTGGCCTGTTTCTGCTAGCGCGTGTTGACTGGCGTCGTGCCGGGCGACCTCCTCACCACCACCGACAGCGTCGACACCGCTGACCTGCTCTCCTGCTGCGCCTCGCGCCAGTGGGCCGAGGAGGTCGCGGCGCGGGGCCCGTTCGACGACCTCGACGACCTCGTGGCGGCCTCCGCCGAGGTGCTCGCCGGGCTGGACTGGTCGGACGTGCTGGAGGCGCTGGAGGCGCACCCGCGGATCGGGGACCGGGCGGGCGGCGCCGACCGCGAGTCCGGCTGGTCGCGGCAGGAGCAGTCGGCCGCCGCCACCGCCGACGACCGGATCAAGGCGGACCTGGTCGAGGGGAACAGGGTCTACGAGGGCCGGTTCGGGCACGTCTTCCTCATCTGCGCCACCGGGCTGCCCGCCGAGGCCGTGCTCGCCGCGCTGCGCCACCGGCTGACCAACGACGAGACCGAGGAGCGCCGCGCCGTGCGCGAGGAGCTGGCCAAGATCGTCGAGCTGCGGCTCGGGAAGCTGGTGGGCGGATGAGCCTCACCCTGTCCACCCACGTCCTCGACACCGCCGTCGGCCGACCCGCCGCAGGTCTGCGGGTCCGGCACGAGCGCCGCGACGGCGACACCTGGGTGCCCGTCGGCGAGCACACCACCGACGACGACGGCCGCGTGCCCGGCTGGGCCGCCGAGCCCGGGGAGCACCGGTTCACCTTCGACACCGGCGCCCACCTGGGCCCCGACGCGTTCTACCCGGAGGTCAGCGTCGTCTTCCGGGCGGCAGGGGGCCACTACCATGTGCCGCTGCTGCTCAGCCCGTTCGGCTATTCCACATACCGGGGAAGTTGATGACATTCGAGCTCGGCGAGAACCAGTACGGCAAGGCGGAGACCCGGCTGGTGCGGGTGGACCGCGGTCCCCAGGCGCACGGCATCACCGACCTCAACGTCACCACCACCCTCGCCGGTGACCTCGCCGCCACGCACCTGACCGGCGACAACACCGGCGTCCTGCCCACGGACACGCAGAAGAACACCGTCCACGCCTTCGCCCGCGACGGCATCGGCGAGATCGAGGAGTTCGCGCTGCGCCTGGCCCGCCACTTCGTCGACTCCGCCCCGGCGATCACCCGCGCCAGGGTGCGGGTCGAGCAGTACGGCTGGGAGCGCATCCCCGCCACCGGGCACTCCTTCACCCGCACCGCGGGCACGCGCACCGCGTCGGCCACCTACGACGGCACGACGGCGTGGGTGGTCTCCGGCGTCGAGGGCGTCACCGTCCTCAACACGACCGGCTCGGAGTTCCACGGCTTCCCCCGCGACCGGTACACGACGCTGGCCGAGACCTCCGACCGGATCCTCGCCACCGACGTCACCGCGCGCTGGCGCCACGCCGACCCCACCCGGACCGACTGGGCGGCCTCCTTCGCCGGGGCCAAGGACCGGCTGCTCAACGCCTTCGCCGCCACCTACAGCCACTCGTTGCAGCAGACGCTGTACTCGATGGGCCAGTACGTGCTCAGCGGCGACGACGGCCTCGCCGAGGCCCGGCTGGCGCTGCCGAACAAGCACCACTTCCTGGTCGACCTGGAACCGTTCGACCTGGACAACCCGCAGCAGGTCTACCAGGTGGCCGACCGGCCGTACGGGCTGATCGAGGGCACCGTCCGCCGCACGGGCGCACCCGATCCCGGACTCGCCTGGTGGTGACCCGGACGGTCGTCCAGGGCGCGGCCGTGGCCACCGTGGACGCCCGCGGCACCGAGTACGCCGAGGGCCACGTGATCGTCGACGGCGGCCGGATCACCGCCGTCGGCGCCGGGCCCGCCCCGGTCGGACCCGGTGACCGCGTCGTCGACGGCCGCGGCTGCCTGGCCACCCCGGGCCTGGTCAACACCCACCACCACCTCTACCAGTGGGCGACCCGCGGCTACGCGCAGCAGTCCGACCTGTTCCACTGGCTCGTCGAGCTGTACCCGGTGTGGGCCGGGCTGGACGAGGACACCACCCGCGCCGCGGCCACCGCCGGGCTGCTGCGGCTGGCCCGCACCGGCTGCACCACCGCCGCCGACCACCACTACGTGTTCCCCGCCGCGGGCGGCGACCTGCTCGGCGCCACCGTCGACGCGGCGGGCGCGGTCGGCATCCGGCTGCACGCCGCGCGCGGCTCGATGGACCGCGGCGTCTCCCACGGCGGCCTCCCGCCGGACTCGCTGGTCGAGACCACCGACGACGCCCTGGCCGGGACCCAGGCCGCGATCGAGCGCTGGCACGACCCGGCGCCGGACGCGTTCACCCGCGTCGCGGTGGCGCCCTGCTCCCCGTTCTCGGTCAGCGCCGAGCTGATGTCCGGCGCGGCCGAACTGGCCCGCGCCGCCGGGGTCCGCCTGCACACCCACCTCGCCGAGACCGTGGGGGAGGAGGTGCAGTGCCTGGCCGAGTACGGCTGCACCCCGGTGGAGTACGCCGAGCGCACCGGCTGGATCGGCCCGGACGTGTGGCTCGCGCACGGGGTGCACCTGTCCGACCGGGCCATCGCGGTCCTGGCCGCGGGCGGCACCGGCGTCGCGCACTGCCCCACCTCGAACGCCCGGCTCGGTGCGGGCACCGCCCGGGTCGCCGACCTGCTCGCCGCCGGTGTCCCGGTCGGGCTCGGCGCGGACGGCGCGGCGTCCAACGAGGACGGCGGTCTCGGCCCGGAGCTGCGCCAGGCCGCCTACCAGGCCCGGCAGCGCGACGGCGCGGACGCCCTCGACGTCCGGCAGGCGCTGTGGCTGGGCACCATGGGCGGCGCGCTGTGCCTGGGCAGGCAGGACGAGCTGGGCTCGCTGGAACCGGGCAAGCTCGCCGACGTCGCACTGTGGCGGCTCGACGGCCTGGCGCACGCGGGTATCGCCGACCCGGTCGCCGCCCTGGTGCTCGGTTCCCTGCCGCCGCTGCGGCTGCTGCTGGCCGGTGGGCGGACCGTGGTGGAGGACGACGTCGCCACCCGGGTCGACGAGCACGCCGCCGCGCGGGTACTGGCGGCGGCCAGCACCCGGCTCGCGGTCGCGGCGGGGCTGTCGGGGCCGTCGAACAGCAGTGCGCTGCGTCACACCCGTTAGTCGCTCTCCGTGGTTGTCGCCAGGGGCGATGGTCCTCGATCGGCGGACCCGACGACCCGCTTGATCGGGTGCTTGCGCCGAATGGGCACATCCGACCAGAGCCCTTGTGCCCGAACGGTCTTCGCCCTACTGGGTGTGTTGTCCCCTCGCGACCGATCACACCCGATCGGCCTATCGCCCGATCCCCGCCCGATGGGTAGGAAGGTGGCACTCGGTACCCGATCGGGTGCAGAGTTGTTGCCGCCCCCGGAATCTAGGACGGACCATGACCAGCCCACCCCGTGCCGAGCTGGCCGTCGGGTGGGCGACCGCGTTGTCCGCGCTCGTCTTCGTGCCCACGCCGCACGAGGACGTCGAGGCCGAACTCGGTGCCCTGCTCGACGACATGCTCGCCCACGCCCGCGCGGGCGACCACACCGCCGCCGCCGGGATCGGCGCGCGGTTGGTGGACGCGGGCTTCGCCACCGCCGACTGCCTGCGCGTCTCGCTGCCGCTGCTGCGCCGGGCGCTCACCGCACTGCCCGACCTGGACGACGCCGCCGTGGCCGAGGTGGTCGCCGCGGTCGCGGTCGGGTTCACCGAGGCCTCCCGGGAGCGGGTCTTCACCGAGCAGCGCGGTCTGCGCGAGTCCCTGCTGCACCGGCGGGAGAACGCCGAGCGCGAGCTCGCCGCGGTCGAGGAGCGGTTCGAGGCGGTGTTCGCCGCGGCCGTGCAGGGCATGGTCCTGAGCACCCCGGACGGGCGGGTCCTGCGGGCGAACGAGGCGCTGGAGGTCGTGCTCGAACACCCCGCGGGCACGCTGCCGGGCACCGTCGCCGACCTGTTCCACCCCGAGGACCGCGCGTACCTGGTGGACCGCTACGCCGAACTGGTCGCGGGCGACTGCGCCCGGGTCGACGAGCAGCGCATCCGCTTCCTGCGCCGCGACGGCGAACCGGTCTGGGTGCGCGTCGTGGTGCTGCCGCTGCGCGACCGCGACGGCGCGACCACCGGCCTGGTGACCATGGTGGGCGACTTCACCGACCTGCACCTGCTCGAGCACAAGATGAGCTTCCAGGACACGCACGACCTGCTGACCGGGCTGCCCAACCGGGACGCCTTCGTCGGCAGGCTGGAGGAGGCGCTGGAGACCGGCGCCGAGCTGTCCGTGCTGCACCTGGGCCTCGACGACCTCGCCGTGGTCAACGACGGCCTCGGCCGGGCCGCGGGCGACCGCGTGCTGCGCGAGGTCGCCAACCGGCTGGAGTCCGTGGTCGAGGGCCGCGGCGCCGCGGTCGCCCGGATCGGCGGCGACGAGTTCGCCGTGCTGCTCCCGCACACCCCCACCACCCGGGTCGGCGACCTGCCCGCGGAGATCAACGACGCGCTGGCCGAACCCACCTACGTCGCCGGGGGCGGGACCGCGGCCTCGGCGACCATCGCCGTGGCCAGGCTGCCCGCGCGCGGCACCCGGCCCGAGGAGCTGCTGGCCGCCACCGACGCCGAACTGCGCGCGCTCAAGGCGCAGGGCAAGCGCCAGTGGGGCCTGGTCGACGCCGACGAGAACGCCCGCCGCCGCGAACACCACCGGCTCGCCGCGTCCATCCCCGGCGCCTGGGAGTCCGGCGAGCTGTCCGTGGAGTTCGAGCGCGTCCTGGCCGTGCCGTCGGGGGAGGTGGTCGCGGCCCGCGCCCTGCTGCGCTGGGACCACCCCGACCACGGCAGGCTCGACGACGCCCGCTGCCGCGCGCTGCTCGCCGACACCGGCCTGGGCGTCCCGCTGGGGCACTGGGTGATGGAGCGCGCCCTCGACGCCGACCTGGGCGGGGTTCCCCCGTACCTGGAGCTGACCGTCGAGCAGGCGGCCGACCCGGACCTCGTCGCCGCGGTCAGCCGGGTGCTCACCACGGGCGGCGCGCTGGAACTGGGGCTGCCGGTCGCCGCGCTGTGCGAGGTGGACAGCCCGGCGGAGGAGAACCTGGGCGTGCTGGTCGACCTGGGCGTGCGCACGGTCCTCACCGGTTTCGGCCGCACCCGCGGCGACCTGGCCTGCCTGGAGGACCTGGGCGACCTGCGGGCGGTCAGCCTGGACGCCACGGTGGTGAGCCGGGTGGCACGGGCCGACGGGTCGTCGATGTTCGTCCGCGCCATCCGCGACCTGGTCCCGATGGTCCGCGACACCGGCCGCTCGGTCATCGCGGGCGGCATCACCGACGCCGCGCAGCTCGACTGGTGGGTATCGGTGGGCGTGGACCGCGCCTTCGGCCCGCACCTGGGCGAGCCGCTGGTCTGAGGGGGTCCCGACCGGCCCCGGAAATGCGAAAAGCCCCCGGGACCGGGGGCCATGCGCAGGTCGGCAACCGTCAGGCGGCTACCGGGGCGGACAGCGCCGCGGTGCCCGCGGGGCTGAGCGTCGCCGGGACCAGTTCGCCGAAGCGGCCGGTGGCCGGGGTGATCAGGCCCGCGTGCGTGAGCAGGTGGGCGGTGAACTGGTCGCAGCACGGGACGCCGTCGATGTAGAGGTCCGGTTCGGCGCTGCACGCGAGCTGGGCGCGGCCCTGGGCCACGGCCCGCAGCATGGCGAGTGCTCTGCGGTTGAGTTCGTGCGGTTCGGTGGTGCTGGTCATCTCTCCCCCTGGTCGAGGCTCTCGTCGGTCTTCGTCGCGACCGACCGCGTGGATGTGGAACTCCGCTCGGTGGTTTCATCGAGTTGAGACCCGCACCACGTTACGGCCGGTGTCCGGTTTGCGAATCACGAACTGCGTTAAACCGTCATTTCCGGTCGTTCACAGCGGTCGGTTGGGTCGGGTGAAAGTCGCTGACCTGGGGGAACGTCGTTCCGCCCGACTTGGTCGATTGTTTTCCCGTCTTCCCATATAGCAGGACAACCGTCCGGTGAAGCTCCCGGATGGCGGGAACGGCGAAGGCCGCGACCGGGGGTCCGGTCGCGGCCTTCGCCGTTCGGGTCCTACTTCTGGTGCCTGCTCTGCGAGCCGTTGAGGCCGTAGAGGATGCGCCCGAGCACGTCCGGGTCCGGCGGGGCGCCCGCCTCCTCCTCGGCGGCGAGCCGCGCGGCCTCCGGCGAGGGCCTGCGCTGGCGGCGGGGCAGTGGGACCGCGCCCGCGTCCATCCCGCCCGGCAGCGGCATCGTCAGCCACAGCATGTGCCTGCCCGGACCGAGGTCGTCGGCGCCGCAGCGCCCACCGGCGGGGGCCGACGGCGCCCGCGCGGGCCGCGACGACTCCACCTCGATCACCAGGTTGCCGCCGGAGAGGCGGACCCGGGCGGTGATCATCCCCGGCGACCCCGGCTCGGCCGCGTCCACCACGGCCCGCGCCAGCCTGCCCGCGGCCGCGGCCGCGTCGTCGCGCATCGACCGCAGCTTCCACTCGGTCAGGGAGAACCGCACGAACATCTCCGTGCACCCCACGGCACTGGGTAGGGCGACCAGTTGAAGGTCGTCCATCTGCTCGGTCCGGTCGGTCATAGGGTGCCTCCTTCGCGTGCGCCAGATGGTGTCACGTCATCCCTCGACTGTGGGACGTCAGGTCCATGTCTCACTCAGCGTGTCCATCTGTCCGCGAATCGGTCACGCACCGCCGCCGATGCGTGGCTGTCTCAAGCTCTAGAACGATGGTGTATCAGTTGACCCCGTGTATGCGAAGCGGTCGGACGGTAGCGACCTTATCGCCGACTTCACCGTCACCCCCGGCGGCGACACGCTGACCCTGGTGATCGAGGCAGCCGGACCCGACGCGGTCAACCCCGACTACGTGGAGGCGCTGACGACGCTGTTGCGCAGGTTGAGCGTGCGCGGCGCCGAGATCGTCACCGCTGAAACGGACACCCGGGTGCTCCTCACCGAGCCCATCGCGCTGGACGGCAACACCGAACCGGAGAAGGTCCGGATGCGGCTGCTCGTCGACCTCGCCGCACCGCCCGCGCACGCGCCGAGGGCGGTGGACATGCTCACCCCGATGATCGGCATCTCGCTGACCTCGGTCGTCGGTGGCGCGGTCAACCGCATCCTGGACGTCTCGGAGAAGACCGTGCTGGTCTCCACGACCCCCCTCTGAGACGGGATTCACCGCCTGCCGCGCCGGGCCGTCGGGTGACCAGTGGGGCGCGCTGTCGTTGACGCTGTCGACGAACCGTTCGAACCACGCGTCGCGGCAGCAGAGCGATCGCTTGGTGCGGTCAGTGGTCCCGGTCCACCACCGACGCGGCCAGGGCGCGCAGGTGCGTGTGGGCGGCCGGGTCGAGGTCCAGGTCCTCCAGGTGCGACCAGGCCAGGTCGAGCCTGCGCGCCGCCTCGGCCTCGGTGGCCGCTCGGCCGCCCGCCTCCTCGACCAGCGCGCTCGCCCGCGCCACGTCCGACTCCGACAGCGGGGCCGCGTAGAGCCGGGCCAGTTCGCGTGCGGCCGGGCCGTCGGCGGCGAGCGCGGCCACGACCGGGGCGCTCTGCTTGTGCGCGCGCAGGTCCGCGCCCGCGGGTTTGCCGGTCACCGCGGGGTCGCCCCAGATGCCCAGGAGGTCGTCGGTCAGTTGGAAGGCCACACCCAGGTGGGTGCCGAAGGCGTCGAAGCGGGGCTGCCAGTCCGGTCGGGCGACGCCGAGGCGGCAGGCGGCGCCGAGCAGCACGCCCGTCTTGCCGACGATCATGCCGGTGCTCTCCGCGACCCCCACCCTGGCCAGCCGCTCGAACCGCAGGTCGTCCTCCTGCCCTCGGGCCAGCAGTCGCAGCGTCGTGGCCAGGTGCGCGACGTCGGCGACCGGGGCCGAGGTGGCGAGCGCCTCGAAGGCCAGCGCGATCAGCGCGTCCCCGGCCAGGATCGCCGCGGGCACCCCGAAGCGGGCCCACAGCGTCGGGCGGTGCCTGCGCTCGCGGTCGCCGTCCATGATGTCGTCGTGGACCAGGGAGGCGTTGTGCAGCAGTTCCACCGCCACCGCGGCGGGGACCACCCCGGCCGGGTCGGCGCCGGTCGCCGCCGCGCAGAGCAGGGTGAACACCGGCCGGACCAGTTTGCCGCCGACGGTCCCGGTGGGGGTGCCGTCCGCGGTGCAGAGGCCCAGTTGGTAGCCGCAGGTGGTGCTCAGGTGCCCGCCCAACCGCGCCGTCCACCGGTGCAGCGCCGGGGTGAGGAGGGCGCGCGCCGACAGCACCGCCGACGGCAGCCCGACAGCGGTGGTCACGGCCGCCTCCCCACCAGTTCCGACTCCACGTAGGAGCCGACAGCGGCGTCCCGGTAGCGCCGGGTGCGCGCCGACCAGTCGAGGTTGCCGCGCATCCACGACCGCATCCCCGCCAGGCACCCGGCCACCTCCGGACCGCCCACCGCCGCGGCCGCCCGTTCCAACCGCAGGTAGTCCGCCACCCGCTGCACAACCCGCTCGGTGACCAGTTCCAGCGCCTCGGCCACGCCGATGCCGCGGCCGTGCCGCACGACGGCCACCAGGTTGTGGCACTCGCCGAGCGAGACCTCCTTGTCGTGGGAGTACAGGTCGTTGGTCCAGCACACCACGTCGCACGCCGCGCGCAGGGCCGCCTCGAATCGCTCGTCGGCGTAGGCCGCCCCGGGCACCTCGCCCGCCCCGACGACCTCCACCAGGTCCAGGCACACGTAGATCGCCCCGGTGTGCCGCCGCCGCTCCACGTAGGTCTGTTCGTCCGGCACGCTCCCGCGCGCCCGGTTGTCGGCCTCCCACCCGGCCGCCATCCCGCCCGCGACGACGTGGTCGACGAACCGCTGCCGCCACGCCGCGCCCGCCGGGTCCGCGGTGCGCCGCCACAGGTCGGCCAGCGCGCCGACCAGGGCGGGCGCGTCCGGGGGCGGCGGGGTTCCGCGCAGCACGTCGAACATCATCGCCAGCAGCTCACCCGTGCGGCCGGGGTCGCGGCCGAGCAGGCCGTCGTCGAGCTGGTCGTCGAGCAGGAACAGCCAGGCGAACCAGTCCGCGACCAGGCACAGCCCGGTCTCGTCCGCGCCCGGGTGGGTCACCGCGGCGAACCACCCGAAGTCGGCGGCGGTGAACCGCTCGCGCGCCTGCGGTCGCAGCACGACGCCCTGCTCGGTGACCCACCGGTCCAGGTGGGCGCTCGCGGCGGCGACGTGCGGGTTGCACTCCGGGGGGATCGGCGCGAAAGCCGCCCACAGTCTGTCGGTGTTCATCGGCGGGTCACCCGGACGTGCACGCCGCCCTTGGGCTGCAACGTGATCAGCGGTGAGATCTCCACGTCGGGCAGCTCCGGGGGTACCTCGATCCGGTAGCGCTGCACCATCATCGCCAGGATCACCGTCAACTCCGTGCGGGCGAAGTGCTTGCCGATGCAGTTGCGCGGCCCCGCCCCGAACGGCAGGTACGCCGACTTGGGCCGGGCGGCGACCGCCTCCGGCCGGAACCGCTCCGGGTCGAAGGCTTCCGGGTCCGCCCAGAACTCCGGGTGCCGGTGCAGCGTGTAGACGTTGAGGTAGATGTCCGACCCGGCGGGGATGGCGAACCCGCCGATCTCGTCGTCGCCGATGGCCCGCCGCATCGTCTGCCACGAGGGGCTGTAGAGCCGCAGCATCTCGTCGACGACCATCCTGGTGTAGCCCAGCTCGGCGAGGTCGTCGAACCCCGGGGCGCGCCCGCCGAGCACCCGGTCGACCTCCTCGTGCAACCGCTCCTGCACGTCCGGGTGCTTGCCGACCAGGTAGGACAACCAGGACACGGAGTTCGACGTCGTCTCGTAGCCGCCGATGATCAGGTTGAGCACTTCCCGGTGGAGCTGGGTGCGGGACATGTGCTCGTCGGTCTCGTCGTAGGTGGCCGCCATCAGCGCGGCGAGCAGGTCGTGGTGCTCCTCCCCGGTCGCGTCCCGCTCGGCGATGACCTCGTCGACGTAGCCGTCCATCTGCCGGATGATCTGCCGCAGCCGGTTGTGCTTGCGGGTGGGCCAGCTCAGCGGCGGCACCGGGAACCGGAAGTAGTCCCCGGCGATGGTGTTGGCCTCCAGGAACATCCCCTCGATGACGTCCCCCCGGTCGCCGACCCGGGCCCCGAACAGCGAGCGGAACACGATCCGCATGGCAAGCTGCCCCAGTTCGGTGCTGACGTTGACGATGTCGCGCGGACCGTACTGGCCGTCCCAGCGGTCGAGCATGACCGCCGACTCCTCGGTCATGTTCCGGACGAACCCGGCGATCTGCGGCCGGTGGAACGACGGCTGCATGAGCCGCCGCTGCCGCCGCCACGGTTCCCCGCCGACCACGCCGATCAGCCCGCCGCGCAGGATCGGGTCGACCGTGCGGAACAGGAAGGCGTCCTTGTCGTAGTTCCCGTGGTTGCGCACCAGCACGTGTTCGAAGTGCGCGGGGTGGTTCACCAGCGCCATCCGCATGCCCAGCATCCGGATCCAGGCGATGTCCCCGTGCTTGACGATCACCTCGGACAGGAAGTCGACCTGCCTGCCCGCGCGCAGCGCCAGCACCCCGCGCACCTGCTCGCCGAACCCCAGGCTGGGCACCTGCCGCGCGCCCGCCACCGCACTCGCTGCCATCCCGCCGCACTCCTCCCGCTCGCAGAACCGTTGCCAGGCGCGGAAAGCGCCGAGCCGGTCCCCGACGCGAGCGACGCTACCGGTTGCCCCCGACCTTGGTAATCCTCCGAATGCCCTCTGCCGCAACGGTTTCGAAGTGACAGTCGCGGCCGGAACGCACACCCCCCGGCAAACGTGCGTCCCGGCGGACAAGGGTTCGCGCGTTTCGCTCACCGGTCGACGAAAGCCGAAATTCGCTGAGCCCAACTCATCATTCGCCGCCGCGTGCCCACTTCACAGGATGGCCGCACCGAAATCACAGGAGAACCACAGGATGCGGGAGCACCGTGGAGGACACCACCCGAAGAGGAGGCCCGCGATGCTCAGCAGCACGATCGCCCGGACGGCCAGCAGCCGGGGTGAGCGCACCGTGAACGCGGACGCCGTGGCCTCTTCCCCCGACCCCCGCACCGGCCGGGTCCGCTACGCCCTCGCCGACGGGGTGGGCGACGACCTGGGCGCGGCCCGCGCCGCTCGGCTGGCCGCCGCCGCGGCGGTCCGCTCGGGCCTGGGCGCGGTCGAAGCCGTCCTCGCCGCCCAGGCCGCGGTGCGCGGGGCGGGGTCCGGCGACTGCGTCCTGGTCGTCGCGGTCCCCGACGCGGACGGCTACGACATCGCCTGGGTCGGCGACGCCCGCGCCTACGCCTGGACCGCCGGTGGCCTGCGCGCGCTCACCACCGACCACACCCTCGCCCAGTACTTCCGCGACCACGGCACCCCGGTCACGCCCCGGATGGAACACCTGGTGACCACCAGCGTCCGCACGGTCGAGCCGCACCGCGTCGGCACCGCCCGCGTCGGCGAACCCGCCTCCCTGCTGCTGACCAGCGACGGTGTCCACAAGGCCCTGGGCGACGCGGTGATGGCCCAGCTCCTGCGGTACTCGGCCGACGCCGCCACGGCCCTGGTCGAGGCGGCCACCGCGGCGGGCACCTCGGACAACGCCACCGCGCTGGTCGTGCACTGCGCCGAGCGCCCCACCACCACCCTGCCCGACCGCGCCCCCGACCTCAGCACCGCCGCGCTGCCGGTCCCCACGGTCCCGGTCGCCACGCTGCCGGTCGCCACGCCGCCGGTCGCCACGCCGCCGATCGCCACGCTGCCGGTCGCCACAGTCCCCATGGCCGCCTGACCGCCGAGCCACCCGAGGTCTTCACCCTCCCGGAGAGCCACATCCCGGGAGGGTGAAGCGCTTGCGCACCAGCAAATGGAGCAACGCGGAACCACCGCCCGGCAGCGGGTGGTAGGGCCACCCCCACCCCGCACCCGGTGGCGCGCTCCATGTCCGCGCCGGTCGGATCGCCCTAGCTTTTCCCCACAGGCAATCACGAGGGGGAACCATGGCGGTCACCGAACCACGTCCGAAAACCCCACCCGCGCCGGTGCCGTGGTGGCGGCGCCCGTGGGTGGCGCCGCTGGCGGCGTTGATCCTGGTGTTCTTCGCCATGTCCCTGCCCCGGTACGCCACCCTCGACCCGGCGCTGTCGCGGGTGCCGCCGGTCGAGGGCTTCGCGTTGCACTACCCGCTGCTGGTCGCGCACATCCTGTTCGGCACCGTCGCGATGGTGACCGGGTTCCTCCAGGTCTGGCCGTGGTTCCGCCGCCGCTTCCCGGCCGCGCACCGCCACGTGGGCCGGGTCTACGTCTTCGGCGGGGTGCTGCCCGCCGGGCTCGCCGGGCTGGTGGTCGGGGCGGTGTCGCCGTTCGGGCCCGTCACCCGCGTCAGCAACGTCGTGCTCGCCGTGCTGTGGTTGGCCTTCACCGCCGTCGGCCTGCGCCGCATCCGGCAGCGCCGCCACGCCGAGCACCGGGTGTGGATGCTGCGCAGTGTGACCCTCACCATGTCGATCATCTTCAACCGGGTGGTCGGCATGGTGGTGGGCCCGCTGCTCGGTCCGCGCGTGGACACCCTGTTCGGCGGCAGTGAACTGGCCATGATGCAGACCGTGGCGCTGTTGAGCGCCTGGCTGGGCTGGGTGGTGCCGCTGGCGGCGGTGGAGTGGTGGCTGCGGCGGGGTTCGCGCAGGGCACAATCACAGATGCGGCAAACGGGTCGCGTCTGAACCCGGGCCGGTCCATGATCGTGTCCCCGGTGCGGAATCGGAAGGGCACCCATGGAAGCGGACATCACCCTGCGGGTGGACGGCGAGGACCGGAAGGTCACCGTCGACACCCGCACCACCCTGCTGGACGCGCTGCGCGACCGGCTCGGGGTCACGGCCCCCAAGAAGGGCTGCGACCACGGGCAGTGCGGGTCGTGCACGGTCCTGGTGGACGGCAGGCGGGTGGTGAGCTGCCTGTCGCTGGCGGTGGCCCGCGACGGCGCCGAGGTCACCACGGCCGCGGGCCTGGCCGACGCGGACGGGCCGCACCCGGTGCAGCGCGCGTTCGTCGCCAACGACGCCCTGCAGTGCGGTTTCTGCACCCCGGGGCAGGTCTGCTCCGCTGTCGGGGTGCTCGCCGAGGTCAAGGCGGGCTGGCCCAGCGCGGTCACCGAGGGCGACGCCGCCCCCAAGCTGACCGACGCCGAGGTCCGCGAGCGGATGAGCGGCAACCTGTGCCGCTGCGGCGCCTACCCCGGCATCGTGGCCGCCATCCGCGAGGTGGGCGCGTGAAGCCGTTCGCCTACCGGCGCGCGACCGACGCCCGCTCCGCCGTGGCCACCGTCGCCGCCGACCCTGCCGCCGCCTTCCTCGCGGGCGGCACGAACCTGGTCGACCACCTCAAGCTCGGCGTGGCCAGCCCCTCACTGCTGGTCGACGTCTCCGACCTCGCCGCCGACCTGGTCGAGCACCTGCCCGACGGCGGGCTGCGGATCGGCGCGGGCACCCGCAACAGCGACCTCGCCGCGCACCCGGTCGTCCGCGCGCACTACCCGCTGCTGTCGGAGGCGCTGCTGTCCGGCGCGTCCGGCCAACTGCGCAACGCGGCCACCACCGCCGGGAACCTGCTCCAGCGCACCCGCTGCGGCTACTTCCGCGACACCACCGCGCCGTGCAACAAGCGCGAGCCCGGCTCGGGTTGTCCCGCCGTCGAAGGCCACAACCGCCACCACGCGATCCTGGGCGCCTCCCCGGACTGCGTGGCCACCCACCCGTCCGACCTGGCCGCCGCGATGGTCGCCCTCGACGCCACCGCCGTCGTCCTCGGCCCCGACGGTGAGCGCCGGGTGCCGATCGGCGGGCTGTACCGGCTGCCCGGCGACGACCCCACCCGCGACACCGTGCTCGCGCACGGCGAGCTGATCACCGCGGTGGAGCTGCCCGCCCCGTTCGGCGGCCGGGCCCGCTACCGCAAGGTGCGCGACCGCGCGTCGTTCGCCTTCGCCCTGGTCTCGGTGGCCGCCGCGGTGCGGATGCACGACGGCGTCGTGGAGGACCTGCGGCTGGTCTTCGGCGGCCTCGCGCACCGCCCGTGGCGCGCGGCGCACGCCGAGGACGCGCTGCGCGGCTCCGCCCCCACCGAGGTCGCCCTGCGCGCCGCCGCGGACGCCGAACTGCTGGACGCGCGCACCCTGTCCGGCAACGGGTTCAAGGTCCCGCTGGCCCGCAACACCCTGGTCTCGGTGCTGCGCGAGCTGACCGACGTGGCCGCCGAACCGGAGGACGACGCGTGACCGACCAGCTCACCCCGGACGCCATCGGCCGCGACGTCGCCAGGGCCGACGGACCGCTCAAGGTCCTCGGTGCCGCGCCGTACGCCTACGACCAGCCGCTCACCGACCCGCTGTACCTGTGCACCGTGGACGCCACCGTGGTCCGCGGGCGGGTCACCGCCGTCGACGCGAGCGCCGCGCTGGCCATGGACGGCGTGGAACTGGTGCTGACGCACGAGAACGCCCCCGAGGTCTCGACCGAGGACGGCGAACTGCGCGTCCTGCAATCGCCGGAGGTCCACTTCCGCGGCCAGGTCGTCGCCGCCGTGGTCGCCACCACCACCGAGGTCGCCGCCGCGGCGGCCGGGGCCATCGTGGTCACCTACGACACCGAGCCGTTCTCCGTCACCGCCGAGTCGGACCCGGCCGGGTCGTACGCACCGGAGAAGGTCAACGCCGGGTACCCCACCGACACCGACGAGGGCGACCTCGACGCCGCCATGGCCGCGGCGGCGTTCACCGTCGACGAGGAGTACACGACCGCCCGCACCCACAACAACCCGCTGGAGCCGCACACCACCGTCGCCACCTGGACCGGCGAGGACCTGCACGTGTTCGAGGCCAGCCAGTCCGTCTTCGGCGCCCGCCGGGTGCTGGCGGGGGTCTTCGGCCTCGACCCCGAGCGGGTCCGCGTCACCTGCCCGTACGTCGGCGGCGGGTTCGGCTCGAAGGGCTCACCGCACGCGGGTGCCGTCGTCACCGTGATGGCCGCCAGGATGCTGCCCGGTCGGCCGGTGAAGTTCGCGCTGACCCGCAGGCAGATGTTCCGCCTGGTCGGCTACCGCCCGCGGATGACCCAGCGGGTCCGGCTGGCCGCCGCGGCCGACGGCACCCTGACCGGCCTCGGCGTGGACGTGGTGCAGGAGTCCGCGCGGATCAAGGAGTACGCGGAGCAGACGGCGGTGGCGGCGCGGATGATGTACGCCGCCCCGAACCGCCGCACCAGCCACCGCCTGACCCCGCTCGACATCCCGGTGCCGAGGTGGATGCGCGCCCCCGGCGAGGCCCCGGGCATGTTCGCGCTGGAGACCGCGATCGACGAACTGGCGGCGCGGGTGGGCATCGACCCGGTCGCGCTGCGGGTGCGCAACGAACCGGAGCGCGACCCGGCCACCGGCAAGCCGTTCTCCAGCCGCCACCTGGTCGACTGCCTGCACGAGGGCGCGGACCGCTTCGGCTGGTACGACCGGGACCCGCGCCCGCGCTCGCGCCGGGTCAACGGCTGGTTGGTCGGCTACGGCGTCGCCGCCTCCACCTACCCGGCCTACCGGATACCCGGCAACTCCGCCGTCGTCCGCTACACCGCCGACGACCGCTACCGGGTGGAGATCGGCGCCTCCGACCTGGGCACCGGCGCCTGGACCGCCCTCGCCCAGATCGCCGCCGACGCCCTGGGCGTCCCCCAGGGGGCGATCGACCTGGCCATCGGCGACACCCGGCTGCCGCGCGCCAGCGTCGCGGGCGGCTCCTCCGGCACCGCCTCCTGGGGCACCGCGATCGTCGAGGCCGCCCGCGCCTTCCGCGACAAGTTCGGCCGGGACCCCGAACCCGACGACGAGGTCCTCGCCGACGCCCCGGAGAACACCGCCGCCAGGGACTTCGCCCTCCACGGCTACGGCGCGCAGTTCGCCGAGGTCCGGGTGCACGAGGACACCGGGGAGATCCGCGTCCACCGGCTCTACGGCATGTTCGACGCGGGGCGGGTCATCAACCCGCGCACCGCCCGCTCCCAGCTCGTCGGCGGCATGACCATGGGCCTGTCGATGGCGCTGCACGAGGACAGCGTCATGGACACCACCCTCGGCCACACCGCCAACCCCGACCTCGCCGAGTACCACATCGCGGCGAACGCCGACGTCCACGACATCCGCGCGGACTGGCTCGGCATCCCCGACGAGCGGCTCAACCCGATGGGCAGCAAGGGGATCGGTGAGATCGGCATCACCGGCACCGCCGCCGCGATCGCCAACGCCACCCACCACGCCACCGGCGTCCGGGTGCGCGAACTCCCGATCACCCTGGACAGGTTCCTCCGCTGAAACCCCCGGCCCCGCCCTGCTCGGTCCACCGTGGACTGGGCAGGGCGGGGCCGGTTCGCGCGCGGTCTGATCAACCGAGGCCGATTGTTGTCAGCCTAGTGAGTGAATTTCGGTCGATTTGCTCATCAAGTGCACACTTCCTGCCGAAAACACACGAGGATGCGAAGAACGATCTTCGCCCGCGTGCAGGAGGAGAGCCGTGCAGACGACCGTCACCCGACCGTTGGACGACACCGGGTGGTGCCGCTCGCTGACCCCGGCCGACCCGGCTCGACCGGACGCCGGGGTGTACCGGATGGAGCTGGTCAGCGGCGTGCGGGTCTGGGTGGTCGCAGGCTACGACCGGGCCCGCGCGGCGCTCGCCGACCCCCGGCTGAGCAAGGACGTCACCGGCCTGACCCGGATCATGACCGGGCACCTCGCCGCGATCGGCGCCGACACCGAGCTCAGCGGCATGTACAGCCCGCACATGCTGTTCCAGGACGGCGTCGAGCACACCAGGCTGCGCGGCCTGGTCAGCACCGAGTTCACCCGCGCCAGGGTCGACGCCCTGCGGCCCAGGGTCGCCGGGATCGTCGCCGGGCTGCTGGACCCGCTGCCCGTCGACGAACCGGTCGACCTCGTCGACGCGCTGGCCTACCCGCTGCCGATCCGGGTCATCTGCGACCTGCTCGGCGTCCCGGAGGCCGACCAGGACCGGCTGCGCGGCCTCACCGAGGCGCTGATGGACGACGACAACGCCCGCAACGTCCCCGCCTCGCACGAGCTGCACGGCTACTTCACCGACCTGTTCGCCGCCCGCCGCGCGGAACCGGGCACCGACCTGCTCTCCGCCCTGCTCGACCCGGCCAACGCCGACCGCCTCACCCCCGACGAGCTGATGGCCACGGTCTTCCTGCTGTTCGTGGCGGGCCACGAGACCTCCACCAACCTCATCGGCAACGCCATCCGCTGGCTGCTCGAAGACCGGGACCGCTGGCGTGCCCTCGGCGCGGACCCGGCCCTGGCCCCCCGCGCGCTGGAGGAGGTCCTCCGCTTCGACTCCCCGGTGCGCATGTCCACCCACCGCTTCACCGCCGAACCGGTCGAGTACGGGGGCACCACCATCCCCGCGGGCGAGATCGTCATGGTCTGGCTGCACGACAGCAGCCGCGACGAGTCCAGGTTCACCGACGCCACCCACTTCGACCCCGACCGCCGCGACGCCGCCGCCCACCTCGGCTTCGGGTACGGCCCGCACTACTGCCTCGGCGCCCCGCTCGGCCGGATGGAGGCGCTGGCCGCCCTCACCCACCTCGCCCGCCACCACCCGGACGCCCGGCTGGCCGTCCCCGGGGGCGACCTGGTCCGGCAGCAGAGCGCGATCATGAACGGGTACCGCGCCCTCCCGGTCGTCCTCGGCCCCCGGGTGGGCTGATCCCCGCCACCCGGGTCCACCGCTGCGGCTACGCTCGGTGCGTGTTCATCAAGGTGTGCGGCCTCCGCACCGAGGCCGATGTGGCGACCGCGGCGGAGGCGGGCGCGGACGCGGTCGGCTTCGTCTTCGCCGCCAGCCCCCGCCGGGTCGACGAACCCACCGCCCGCAGGCTGGTGGCGGCTGCTCCGCCGTCGGTGCTCACGGTGGGGGTGTTCAAGGACATGCCTCCCGCCGAGGTCGCGGTACTGGCCCGCGCCACTGCCGTCGGCGCTGTCCAGCTCCACGGCGACTACCCGCGGTCGGCTTTCGACGAACTGCTGGAGCAGGGGTTCCGCCTGATCCGCGCCACCGCGCTGACCTCGGCGACCGACGTCACCACGGGGGCGTACGGCGAGGACATGCTGCTCCTCGACTCCCCGGTGGCGGGGTCTGGCGAGCGGTGGGATCTGGCGGCGCTGGTCGGCCGTCCTCCCACCGGTGACTGGCTGCTGGCGGGTGGGTTGAGTCCGGACAACGTGCGGGCTGCGGTTGCCGAGGTCGCGCCTTGGGGCTTGGACGTGTCCAGTGGGGTGGAGTCCAGTCGTGGTGTGAAAGACCACGGGCGGATTCGCGCTTTTCTGGCTGCTGCTCGCGCTGCTTGAATCTCGCGGCTTTTGCGCGTTGGAGCGCGGTTCTGGCGTGGTGCCTCGGGTGGGTCCGCTTCGCCGGGATCGCTTCGTGTGGCTCAAAAGCCGGGATTTTGTCGCTGGTGCCCGGGTGGGTGGATCCGCTTGGGCGGGGCCCCTACAGCGATCATGCGCCCAGTGTGACCGAGTGGGGCTGAAGAGATGCCCCACAGCCCAGGCAGGCTTGCACATGATCGCTCCCCCCACCCAAGCACATCCACCCACCCGGGCCTCTGCGTAGCCGGGCCGGCGGTTTTCGGGGTGGCTGGCAGCTGCGCCGCTGACGGCTCGGGGTGGCTGGCCGTCAGGCCGGCGGTTGGCAGGGTGGTCGGCGGCTGCGCATTGTGGGGTTTCGGGTGGCCGGTCGCCAGAGTGGTGGTTGCGGGGGTGGTCGGCGGCTGGATCGGTGGTGTTCCGGGTGCCTGGTGGGTGGGTCTGTGGTTGGCGGGGTGGCTGGTTTCGCTGCGCCTGGGGGCGGGGTGGCTGGTCGCTGGGTCGCTGGTTTGGGGTGGTGCGCGGCTGCGCCGGTGGGGAGTGCAGGGGCGGGTAGTCGAGCAGTCGGGGGGTGTGATCGGGTCGGTGGTGGGTGGGCTCTAGGTGGACCTCCGGTGGTGGGACTGATCCGCGCACTCGTGGGTGATGTGCAGTGCGGTGCGGCGGGCGAGGGCGGCCTCCGCGTGGTCGCCCGCGCGGGCGAGGACGCGGGCCAGGGATCGCCACGCGGTGGTCTCGGCGGTGGGGTCGCCCAGTTCCCGGTGCAGTTCGATGGCTGTGCGGTGGACCGCCGCGGCTTCGGTGAGGTGGTCCGCGGTCTCCAGCAGGTGGGCCAGGCGGGTGTTGGCGTGTGCTTCGGCGGGGCGGTTGCCGGATTCGGCGTGGTGGTGGGTCGCCGTGGCGGCCAGGTCCAGGGCTTCGGGGAGTGCGCCGTCGGTGGCCAGGACTTCGGCCAGGGCCAGTGCGGCGGTTCCGGCGCCGTCGTGGTCGCCGAGGGTGCGCAGGGTTGTCAGGGCTGCGCGGTGGGCGGTTGCCGCGTCGGTGGGGCGGTGGTGGGCCAGGAGGGTGTGGCCGAGGTGGTGGCGGGTCAGGGCTTCGGCGCGGTGGTCGCCGAGGGTGTGGAAGTGGTGGAGGGCGCGGTGGTGGTGGGTGAGGGCCGTGGTGAGGTCGCCGGTGTCGGCGGATACCGCTGCCAGGCCCGCGAAGGCCGTCGCGGCTGCGTGGTGGTCGCCGTGGCGTTGGGCGGTGCGCAGGGCTGCCGCGTGTTCGCCTGCCGCCGCCGAGTAGTGGTGGTGTGTTCTGAGGGTGGTGCCGAAAGCGTTGTGCGCGAACGCGTTGTCGGTCAGGTCCAGGGCGCGGCGGTGTGCTGATTCCGCTTCGTCGAGGCGGTGGGTGGTGGCCAAGGCCGTGCCCAGGGTGGTCAACGCTGTGGCGGACCGGGTCAGCGGGGTCAGCGCACCGATGGCTTCGAGTGGGCGGTGCAGGCGTAGGAGTGCTTCCGCCGAACCGATTTCCGCCTCGGTGGTCGGTTGGCCGGACGAGCGCAGCCACCCCCTGGCCAGGCGGTGCGCGGTCAGGCCCTCCTCCGGTCGGCACGCCCCGGTCAACGCCGAACCCCAGCCCACCGCCGCCCGGCCCCGGTCGGCTCCGCGCAACGCCGGGACCGCCCGCGCGTAGACCTCGGCCGCGTCCGCGAACCGCCACCACCGTGCGTGGATCGCACCCAGCTCCGCGAGTGCCGCTCCGCCCGGGTTCCGCGCGCACCGCCGCACGGCCTCGTCGACCTCCGCCGCGACCCGGGCGGGTACGTCGGCCAGCGCGCACGGCGCACCCACCGCGCTCCGCTTCCGCGACATCCACGTCATGGCGGCACCCCCGACCACCCCAGTATCGGCGGCGCTCCCACTCCGGACAAGAGGGCACCCCAGGTGCCGACCCGTGGGCAAAAACGGGCGCCCCACGGGAAAAGATCTCCCGTGGGGCGCCCGTCGAAGCGGGGGAGCGGTCAGCAGTTGCTGGGGGCTGTCTTGCCCGCGAATCGGTCTTTGATCCATTTTCCGGCGTCGGCGTTGCCTGCGAAGATGCCGGAGAGGTGGTCGGAGATGTAGGTGTTCCACTGCTCGGTGACTCCGGCGGCGCAGTAGGACCTGTGCAGTGCGTCGCCCTGGGGGGTGTTGACGATTTCGTCGGTGGAGGCGTGGTACTGCAACACCGGCACCCTGGGTGGGTTCTGTCCGAGCTTGTTCTGTGCCAGTCGGGCCTGCCACTTGGGGTCGTTGAGGGGGTTGGAGGTGGTGTAGCCGGCGATGGTCTTGAACGGGTAGTTCACCAGCAGCTCGACCACGCAGGCGTTCTGCTTGGCGTCGGCGAGGTCTTTGCGGCCGGTGTCGTTGAGGTAGGAGTCGAGCTGCAGCTCGGGGTAGGTGTTGTCCAGGCCGACCGCGGCGAAGGCGAGGAACCCGAAGCCCAGGTACCCGTCGAGGCCCTTGGCGACCTCGGTCAGGTCCGCGGGGACACCGCCGGCCACCACACCGACGAGGTTGAGGTCGGGGGCGTAGGAGGGTTGCTTCTCCGCGGCCCACAGTGCACCGCCGCCGCCCTGGGAGTACCCCTGGAAGATGACCTTGGCGTCGGCGCTGAGCTTGGTCTGCGGCAGGCGTTGTGCGGCGCGCACCGAGTCGATGACCGCCGGGCCCATGGACTGGCCCACGATGTAGGTCGGCTTGTTCGCCGCACCCGGGCGGTAGCCCTCGTAGTCGGTGACCGCGACGGCGTAGCCGGCGCTGATGGAGTCGTTGATGGCGGGCTGGTCGTAGAGGGTGCCGCGCTCGATGGCCTTCGACGGCGTGCACTTGAACGCCGGACCCTGCGTACCCACCGCATAGCCGACGATCGGCGCCTTCGTGGTGTCGGCGAACTTCGGCGTGAGGATCGTGCCGGTCACCGCATTCCGTTCGCCCAAGGCGTTCGTGGACAGGTACATGACCTGCCAGGCGTTGGCGTTGAGCGCGTTCAGCGGCGGGATGGTGGGGCGCCAGCGGATGACGTCGCCGGGCTCGCCTGCGGGCAGCGGGCTCGGCGGCTCGTAGAAGGCGTCGCCCGCGGGGCCGGGCAGGGCGGGCGCCGCGGCCTTGATCACTGCCGCCTCGGCGGGGGACTGGACCGTGCCGTTGACCACGACCACCGCGACGGCTCCCGCCACCACCGCGGCGACCGCGCTCGCGATCCGCCGGTGAGTTCTGGTCACCAATGACCTCCAGACAGGGAAAGGGATAGCCGTACTATCCGGATCTGCGTATCCCCAGGTCAACCATTGCCGGGGAAGTGCGGAAAAGATGTCGGCGGGTGCGGGTTCCGGCGGCCGGATTCACACTGCGC
Organism: Actinokineospora sp. PR83; assembly: GCF_021056305.1. Classification (NCBI taxonomy): domain Bacteria; kingdom Bacillati; phylum Actinomycetota; class Actinomycetes; order Pseudonocardiales; family Pseudonocardiaceae; genus Actinokineospora; species Actinokineospora sp. PR83. The sequence continues at coordinate 75,871 of NZ_JAJCXD010000079.1, read as the reverse complement.
TGACGACTTCTGCGGGCCCTTTTCGGGTACTTCGACGTTCTTCACCCTGCTGGTCAGCGGCCTGCGACGGCCCTCGCTCCCGGCGGCGCCGTACGCCTTACCGCTGGTCGGCGTCGTGCCGTTGTGGCCGCGGGAGCGCGCCCGTGGGGGGTTGGCCGATTGCGCGATCAGTTGGTATGCTGGTGGATCCACTCCAGCAAGAACGCCGACCAAGATATGGCCTGTGCGATACTTGCCATGAGCCAACCAAGGTTCGAGTGAGTGGCGAAGAGGTGAAACGACTTCCCCGTGACTGAGCCACGACAGTCCACCCGCACAGCCCCCGTCTCGATCGACAAGGGTTGGTGGGGTGCTCCCTACCCGGCGGTGGTGCTGGACGGGAACGGCGCCCTGCTCGCTGCGAACGAGGTGGCGACCCTCCTCGTGCCCCCGGGCGACGCCGTCCCCGACTGGCTGGCCACCGCCTCCGCCGCGGACGGCCACGCCCACGGCGACGTCGGCGGGCGCGGCTTCGAAGCCCACCCGGTCCCGCACGGCGACGACGACAGCGTCACCTGGTGGTTGGTGGAGGACACCGACACCCGGCTGGCCATTGAGGCCCTGCGCGTCGAGCGGGAGCGCACCGCCCTGCTCAGCGACGTCTCCTCCGCGCTGCTGGCCTCCCTGAACCTCGACCGCTGCATGGACGTCACCGCCCGGCTCGCCGCCGAGCACCTCGCCGACGCCGCCGTGGTCATCGCCCCCGCCGCCCGGCACCGCTACCCCGCGGTGCTGTGCCTGCGCGGCGGGGACCCCGTCCGGACCCGGCTGCGCGTGCGGCCGGAGGACGTGCCCGGCCTGGCCGAGGCCCTGCAGGGCTTCCCGCCGGTGCCCTCGCGCTGGATCGACCCGGCGAGCACCCCCGACTGGCTGCGGCCGGACGGGTTCGGCGAGATCGGCTCGGTCGTGGTCACCCCGCTGCCCGGCCTCGGCGTGCCCGCGGGCGCGCTGGTGCTGCTGCGCCGCGCCGGGCAGCCCGCCTTCGACGAGGGGGAAGAGGTCTTCGCCCGGCTCTTCGCCGCCAGGGCGGGCGCGGCCATGTCCGCGGCGCGGATGTTCGCCCAGCAGAACTCGATCACCGAGACGCTGATGCGCGAACTGCTCCCGCCCACCCTGCACCAGGTGGGTGGCGTGGAGTTCGCGGGCCGCTACCGGGCCGCCCAGGACACCGAGCGGGTCGGCGGCGACTTCTACGACGTGCACCCGGCCGCCGACGCCGACGAGTCGCTGGCCGTGCTGGGCGACGTGTGCGGCAAGGGCCTGGAGGCCGCCGTCCTCACCGGCAAGATCCGCAACACCCTGCACGCGCTGCTGCCGATGTCCGGCGACCACCTGCGGGTGCTCAACCGGCTCAACGACACGCTGGTCCACCCGCACAGCACCCGCTTCGCCACCATGGTCCTCGCCTCGGTGCGCCGCGAGGGGGCGGGCGTGCGGCTGCGGCTGACCTGCGCGGGCCACCCGCCGCCGTTCATCGTGCGCGCCGACGGCCAGGTCGAGCAGACCTCCAGCCGGGGCAACCTGGTCGGTGTCATGCCCAGGATCGAGGCCACCAGCGCCACCGTGACCCTGGCCCCGGGGGAGACCTGCCTGCTGTTCACCGACGGCATCACCGAGGCCCACGGCGGGCCCCTCGGCGACGAGATGTTCGGCGAGGACCGGCTGCGCCGGGTGCTGGCCGACTGCGCGGGCATGCCCGCGGAAGCCATCGTGGAGCACGTCCAGATGCTCGCCGCGCAGTGGATCGGCGAGCGCCCGCACGACGACATGGCCGTGGTGGCCATCACCGCGCCTCGGGGTTCGCACCTGACCGCGGTCGGGGGGCACGGTCCCGGCAGGTACACCGCATGACGCAGACCGAACCTACCCGCATCGAACAGACCTCCGCCGAGCACGTCGAACGGCTGTGGGCCGCGGTGTGCGACCGCGACGAGCACGCCGCCGCCGAGGCCGTCACCGGTGCCGCCGCCGACGGGCTGCCGCCGGAGTCGGTCCTGCTCGACGTCATCGCCGCCGTGCAGCGCCGGGTCGGCCAGGAGTGGGCCGACAACCGGATCACCGTGGCCCAAGAGCACGCCGCGACCGCGATCAACGAGCGCGCCCTCGCCGCCTTGGCGCTCGCCGCCCCCACCCCGGCGCCGACCCTGGGCACGATCACCGTCGCCTGCGTGGACGGCGAGTGGCACGCCCTGCCCGCCCGCCTGCTGGCCGAGGTGCTGCGCCTGCGCGGCTTCCGCGTCGACTACCTCGGCGCACAGGTCCCGGCGCCGCACCTGATCACGCACCTGCACCGCACCGGCCCGGACGCGGTCGCGCTGTCCAGCTCGATCGCCACCCGGCTGCCGTCGGCGCACGCCACCATCACCGCCTGCCAGGCCGCGGGCACCCCGGTCATCGCAGGCGGCGCCGCCTTCGGCTCCGACGGCCGCTACGCCCGCCTCCTCGGCGCCGACGCCTGGGCCCCGGACGCCCGCACCGCCGCGGACCACCTCGCCCGCGCGCCGCTGAACCGCCCCGCCGGGGGCCACCAGCCCATCGACGACCTCCCGCACCTGGCCGACCAGGAGTACACGATGGTGTCACGCACCTCGGGTCAGTTGGTGAAGGCGATGCTGAGCGGCCTGGAGGAGACCATCCCGGCCATGCGCTCCTACACCGAGGCGCAGCGCGAGTACACCGCCCAGGACCTCGCCCACATCGTCGACTACCTCGGTACCGCCCTCTACGTGGACGACCCGGACCTGTTCACCGGCTTCCTGGACTGGACCGCGGGCATCCTCACCGCCCGCTCGGTCCCGGCCAGGTTCCTCGTCCCCGCCTTGGACCTGCTGGCGGCGGAGCTGCGCGACTTCCCCCGATCCACCGCCCTGCTGATGAAGGGCAGGGCCGCCCTGCCCGCCCACGACGTGCCCGGAGACCACGACCGATGACCCCCCGCCCCCTCACCACGAGCTGGACCGCCCCCGACCGCGACTCGGTCCGGGTGCGGTTGGACGGCGACCTCGACTTCGACACCGCCGACACCCTGCTGCGCGAGGTCATCGCCCGCCTGCCGAACACGCGGGCCCTGCACCTGGACATGTCGACCCTGGGCTTCTGCGACTCCTACGGCCTGTCCACCCTGTTGATGATCCGCCGCCACGCGGACGCCGCGGACGCCTGCCTGCACCTGGAGAACCGCCCCGCGGGCCTGGACCGCATCCTGCGGATCACCAACACCCTCAACCACCTCACCGGCACCACCGCCGAGGCCCACCAGCAGACACCGCAGCCGTGAGCGGGCAGGCCGTGCGGTGTGCCCGCCGGTGCGGGAAACTGGGGGCATGACGAGCGAGGGAATCGGTTCGGCGGTGGTGGTGCCCGTCGGTGACCGCGTGGACACGGACACCCTGAGCGCGGTCGCCGACCACATCCCGACCCGGCCCGCCGCGATCGTGTTGGACCTCACTGCTGTTTCGTTCCTCGACTCGGCTGGGCTGAGCCTGCTGGTGACCGAGCACAACCGCTGCGCTGAGCACGGCGTCCCGTTGCGGTTGGTGGCGGATACGTCTGTCGTCAACCGGCCGATCGAGCTGACCGGGCTGGACCGGCTGCTGGACATCCACCCCACTGTGGAATCCGCGGTCCGGGCGGGGTAGCCCGCCCCCGACGCGCACCGTCCCAAGTGGACCCGAGTGTGGTTCCCCCGGCGCGGGTCGCCCGCTAGCGTGGTCCCCGTGACCACGGACAACACCCCCACCGCGATCGTGACCGGCGGCGGCACCGGCATCGGCCGGGCGATCGCCCGCGACCACGCCAGGGACCACCGGGTCCTGGTCGTGGGCCGCAGCGAGTCGGCGCTGGCCGAGACGGCCGGTGACCACCCCGCCATCCGCACCCTCGCCATCGACATCACCACCCCCGACGCCGCGGACGTGGTCATCGCGACCGCTCTGCGCGAGTTCGGCAGGGTCGACGTCCTGGTGAACAACGCGGGCGCCGCCACGCCCGCCCCGCTGTCCGCCGTCGACCGGGCCACCACCGCCGAGCAGTTCGCGGTGAACCTCAGCGCCCCGATCTTCCTCACCCAGGCCGCGCTCGACGCCCTGGCCGAGGCGCGGGGCACCGTGGTCAACATCAGCAGCGCGGGCTCCACCGGCGGCCGGGCCTGGCCGGGCTTCTCGGTCTACGGCGCGGCCAAGGCGGGGCTGGAGTTCCTCACGCGGACGTGGGCGGCGGAACTGGCGCCTCGGGGCATCCGGGTCGTGGCCGTGGCCCCGGGGGTGGTCGAGTCGGGGATGGGGCTGCGCATGGGCTCCACCCCGCAGCAGTACGCGGAGTTCCTCGCCGGGGCCGCCGCCACGACGCCGGTGGGCCGGGTCGCCCAGCCCGAGGAGATCGCCTGGTGGGTCCGCACCCTCACCGCCCCGGAGGCGGGCTTCGCCACCGGTTCGGTCTTTGTCGTCGACGGCGGCATGAGCCTGGGCTGAACCCCGGACCCGGCCCGCCCACAGCGACGGGCATGGTGTCCGGTGTGGACACTTCGGGGGCCGCGTGGTCAGCGGTTCTTCGGGGACCGCTGCCGGGACGTCTCGTACAGCACCGCTGTCGCCGCGTTGGCGGCGTTGAGCGAGCTGGCGCTGCCCACCATCGGGATCCGGACGAGGTGGTCGCACAGCTCGCGCCAGGTGGAGCTGAGCCCGGCGGTCTCGTTGCCGACCAGCAGCAGCACCGGCCCGGTCAGGTCGAAGTCGAAGACGTCGGCCTCGCCGTGCTCGTCGGTGCCCACGATCGCCACCGGGACCCCGGCGGCGCGCTTGGCCGCCACCCAGGACGTGACGTCGCGGGGCGCGGACACCCGGACCGACGGCAGGGAGAACAGCGAACCGGTGCTGGCCCGGACGGACTTGGGGTCGTAGACGTCCGCCGCGTGGCCGGTCACGATCATCCCGTGCGCGCCGAAGGCATCGGCCGATCGGATGATCGAACCGATGTTGCCGGGGCTGGTGGGCCGGTCGAACAGGACACCGAGGAAGTCGGCGCCCACCTCGATCCGGTCGAGGTCGTCCGGCGGCAGCTCCAGCACCGCGACCACCTCCGCGGCCGACTCGTTCTTCTCGCTCAGCTCGGCCATCAGCTCGCCGGACAACGCGAACTGATCCGCGGGCACGGTGTCGAACAGGTCCCGCGCCCACCGCGACATCACCTGGTCGGCGTTGTGCAGCAGTGCCCGGACCGGCCAGCCGCGCTCGACGGCGATGGTGATCGGCCGTACCCCCTGGACCAGGAACTCCCGCGACCGCTGCCGCTTGTTCCGGTTGGTCAGCAACGCCTGCCACTGCTGGAAGCTGGCGTTGCGCGAGGTCACGCGCCGCACCGAACCACCGCCCTCCGGACCCCGTGGGCCCGGCGCCGACAGCGACCCGCCCCTCGCCGGAGATGGTCGCACGCGGCGGTCACCCGCCTGGTCGGGGCCCATCCCCGGAACGGGCTCGCCGACGCCCCCGGTCTCCTTTCGGCGTGCCGCAACCCTATGATGTGCCGTCGACGACGCGTCGAATCCCACCCGGACACCCGTGTGGTTGCGCGTGCGGTTCCTCCGCCGAGCGAAGGGGTGTGGGGCAGTGGCCGTCCGTCTGCTGGCGAGGACCCTGCGCGGCCTGGAGGACGTCGCCGCCGGGGAGCTGGCCGGGCGCGGCCTCGGCGAGGTCGAGCACCGCCGCCACCGCGAGGTGTGGTTCACGGCCCCGCGCGCCGACCCCGGCCTGCTGGACCTGCGCACGGTCGACGACCTGTTCCTGCTGGCGGGCGTCCTCGACGGCGTCGGGCACACCAAGGCCGAGCTGGCCAAGTTCACCGCCGCCGCCAGGTCCGCCGACCTGGCCGGGCTGCTGCGGCAGCGGACCCGCTGCGGCGGGGCCGCGGAGGCCACCGGCGTCGACGTCGCCGCGTCGTTCCTCGGCAAGCGCAACTACAACCGCTTCGACATCGAGGACGCCGTGGGCGCCGAGGTCGCGGGGGCGCTCGGCCTGCCCTACCACTCCCGGCGCGGCGGCGCGGCCCCACCGGCGGGGACGCTGTCGTTCCGGGTGACGGTCGAGGGTTCCCGGGCGGCGCTGGCCCTGCGGATCGCCGACCAGCCGCTGCACCGCAGGCCCTACAAGCAGACCTCCACCCAGGGGACCCTGCACCCGCCGCTGGCTGCGGCGATGGCGCTGCTGGCGGGCGTCGAGCGGGCGCACACCGTGCTCGACCCCTGCTGCGGCACCGGCACCATCGTGATCGAGACCGCCGCGCTGGCCCCCGGGGCCCGGCTGCTCGGTGCCGACCACGACCCCCGCCCGCTGGCCGCGGCCACCGCCAACGCCGCGCTGACGGCCACCTCGGCGCTCTGGCTGCGGGCCGACGCGGGTCGCGTCCCCGTGCGCGGGGGACAGGTCGACCGGGTGGTGAGCAACCCGCCGTGGGACCGGCAGGTCGCCGCCCTGGGCACGCTGGCCGCGCGCCCGGACCGGCTCTTCCGCGAGGTCCGGCGGGTGCTGGCGGAAACGGGCCTGGCGGTCTTGCTGCTGCACGAGGCGGAGGACCAGCGCGCCGCGGCGGAGTCCGCCGGGCTGCGCGTCGGCGACGTGCGCCCGCTGAGCCTGTTCGGCGCGCACCCGTCGATCGTCACGCTCACCGGCTGACCGGATCGCGCAACCGGACTGTCCGGTGAGGACTCGGCCGTGCCCCGGCGGGTGGATCAGCGCGAGGGGGCCCGGGTGCCCGGCCGGTCGAGGCCCGCGGCCAGGTGGGAGAGGGCTTCGTCGACCTCCTCGCGCAGGGTGGCGGAGGTCGGGGTCTCGTCGGTGTCCGCGGTGCGGCTGAGCCAGCGGGAGAGGACGACGCGCAGGGTGGCCAGGGTCGCGGACGCGCACAGCTGCGGGTACACCCCGGGCGGGTCGGCGGGGTCCGCGGCGGCGAGGCGCTCGGCGATGGCGTCCGCCAAGGCTTCCTCCTGGGCGATGAGGACGGCCATCTGCTGCGGCAGGAGCGCGGGGTTGTGCTGCATGAGGCGCAACACCCTGATGTGGTCGCGGCCGACGGCGTCGTCGCGGTCGACGACCACGAGGACCGCCTCCCGCACGGCGCGCAGGACGGATTCGCCCGGCGGACGGGCCCGGAACTCCTCGACGAGGGCTTCGGCGCCCGCGGCCGCCGCGGCGAGGATGGCCTCCTCCTTGCTGGAGAAGTGGTTGAAGAACGTGCGCAGGGCCAGGTCGGCCTCGGCGGCGATCTGCTCGACCGTCACGTTCTTCACGCCGTGGCGCACGGCCAGGCGCAGCGCCGCCTCGCGCAGGGCGGTGCGGGTGGCCTGCTTCTTGCGCTCGCGGCGCCCCGGGACCCGCGCGGAGGGGGTGACCCCGGCCTGGGGCTGGCTCACTCGGCCCTCTCCTCTGCTGTTCGGCGGGCGGGCTGCCCATTATGGACGAACAGCGGACCACCACCCCGGGTGGTGACGCCCTCGGGTCAGTCCCAGGTCACCGGCAGGGAGTGCACACCGAAGATCAGCATGTCGTTGCGCAGGGGCACCTCGGCGGCGGGGGTGGCCAGGCGCAGGCCCGGCAGGCGGGTGAACAGCTCGGTGAAGCCGACGCGCATCTCGATGCGGGCGAGCTGCTGGCCGAGGCACTGGTGGACCCCGTGCCCGAAGGCCAGGTGCGGGGCCCGCTCGCGGCGCAGGTCCAGGCGGTCGGGGTCGTCCCAGTGCCGGGGGTCCCGGTTGACCTCCGGCACCCCGAGGACCACGGTCGCCCCCGCCGGGATGTCCACACCCCCCACGGTCACGTCCTGAGTGGCGACGCGGGTGACCCCGAGCTGGATGATGCTCAGGTAGCGCAGCAACTCCTCGACGGCCTGGTCGACCAGCCCGGGGTCCTCGCGCAGCGCGGCGAGCTGCTCGGGGTTCTCCAGCAGCGCGAAGGCACCCAGGGCCAGCATGTTCGCCGTGGTCTCGTGCCCGGCACCGAGCAGCACCAGGGTGACGTCGATGAGCTGGGCGTCGGTCAGCGGCGGGTCGGCGTCGTGGATGAGGCCCGAGATCAGGTCGTCACCCGGTTCGGCCCGCTTGGCCGCGACCAGCCGGGCGATGAACCCGTACAGCTCGCCACCCGCCCGTGCCCGCTCCTCGTCGGTGGAGGCGGAACTGAGCGCGGTGGCGGTGTTCTCCTGGAAGGCGCCCCGGTCCCCGTAGTCGACCCCGAGCAACTCGCAGATCACCAGCGACGGGATGGGCAGGGCGTAGGCGGGGACGAGGTCGGCCCCGTTCCCACCCGCCCGCATGGCCTCGACGTGCTCCACGGCGATCTCGGTGACCCGCTCCTCCAGCGCCTTCATCCGGCGCACGGTGAACTGCCCGGTCAGCAGCCGCCGCAGCCGGGTGTGCTCCGGCGGGTCCATGAAGATGAACATGCCGTCGGCACGGGCCTCCACGGGCACCGGGCATACCGGCGCACCCGCCTGCGCCGCCACCTCGTCCGCCCCCATCTGGGTGGCGTCGCGGTGGCGAACCCGGTCGGAGCTGAACCGCAGGTCACCCAGCACCTGCCGGGCCTCGGCGAACCCGGTCACCAACCAGGCCCGAGCCCCGTTCCCCAACTCCAACGGCTGCACCGCCCCCTGCCCCCGCAACCCCTGCAACCCCGGCGCCGGGTCGAACGGACACCCCCCACTGCGCTCCAGCAACTCCCCCGGGATCAACTGCCGCAACGCCACCGGCGCCGCCTTGGTCCCGTCCACCCGCTCCTCGGCCTGCCCCTGGGAAAGGTCCATCACCCGTCCTGTCCCGGGACCGGCACCCCGCCCCCGTAGCCACCAGTAGTCCCCCCAACCCTACCCGTAACCATGCACAAACTGCATCAATGCACACCACGCACTAATAAACTGCCCAGTCTCAAGCCGAGAGCCACGCGGAGGACTGGTGCAGTAACGGCCCCGGCCCCGAAAACACGAATGGCCCACCGGTGAACACCACCGGCAGGCCGCACAACCCACTCACCCCACCACGGACCTGAAAGGTCCCCAAGCCAACCCCGCCACCCCGACGCGCAACACACCGCACCGTGGGGGTCCGGGGGGTCGCCCCCCGGAAACGATGACGGCCGACCCCGTTCGCGCTCTCCGCGAACATGGATCGGCCGTCGGTCGTGGGCGATACTGGGATCGAACCAGTGACCCCTTCGGTGTGAACTCCGGGCAGGTAGGTCACTGCTGGTCAACTGGGGTCTCAACCAGCCGACTGGGTGCTACCTGCGCCACGCTAGGCCAGGCCGGTTGCTGTACTTCGCTGCTGTACCCGGCGGCCGGTCAGCGGTAGCGCGTGAACTGCGTCTGACCTGCGGCAACGTTAGCGGAAGCCTCCTGACCTGCGGATTAGTGCCGTTGCGTGATGACTGGTGCGGCCTGGTGTCAAGCTGGATCTGTACCCGACCTGTACCGGCCCGCAGCTGGATCCTGCATGTGGGCATGCCTCTGACGTAACGTTCGTACAACTGGTGTAACAGGCGGGCGACGGTATCTGATACTTGCCGGAGACACGAGGGTGATTCTGGGTACGGTGGATGCGCGTCCTCTGGACAGCGGTTGTATCTTCGAGGTTGTCCAGAGTCGCGTACGGAAGGGGTGCAGTCATGACGTCGTCAAGCACTGTCCGTGAGCGCATCGCCAAGAAGGCGGCTGAGGTGCCACTGCCTCCCGCTGAGGATCTGCCATCCCTGGGTACCTGTGGCCCCCTGCCGCCGGGGGCGTCCTGTAGCCCCATGTCATCCGACGATGCGGTGCGGTTGATCAAGCAGCGGTATGCCGCTGCTATTGACCTCTTGGGCAAGATCTGACCGTTGGCTACCCAAGATTCCGGGTGGAACTACCCGGAAGCTGACGATGTGCTGGCGATCATGGTTGCCTTCGACCTCGTGCTGGATCTTAGAGATCGCGGTGCCCTTGAGGCCGCCTGCGCGTCGCCGCGCGTCTCTGTTGGTGGGGTTGACGTGCATACTGATGTGTCAGCGAAGGCCGCCGCTCTGGCGTGGTCGCTGTGCAAGCTCCATCCGTTCGTAGATGGAAACAAGCGCTGCACAGCGATCATGCTGCCTTACTTCTGCTTGACGAACGGCTGGGATCCCAAAATCACCCCAGGTGAACTGGTGGCAGTAACTCTCGAAATGGCACGAGGGCAGATGCACCGAGACGAACTCGCAGCCTGGCTGAGGCGACGCTGTGAAGGTGGTCCGTCATGAGGTCGCCCATGCGCAGTGCAGGTGGTCTGACCTGGGAAAATAGCAAAATTGAGAGCTTGATCGTCCATTGCGACTAGGCTGCGCTCGCTAACAAAGCAGGACAGTTGTGCGCAGCCTAGTCGCAATGGACGATCAAGGCAATAGTTTGTGGGGAACCCCTCAAATCGTACCACTTGCTTCAACCCACAAGGAGGGGGCTTCCTGCCTCGCCGCCGTCTGGGCGCTTTCGATCAGTCTGGCCATCAGGGTGCAGCCCTCGACGGACACCGGCGGCCGACCACTGCGGGCTCTGCGCCCTGGTGGCCAGGCTGATAGCCCGTGTTCTGACGGCGGCGAGGCAGGCAGACCCCGACGAAACCGGCGGCCGAACGCCTGACCCCTCCTCGCTGCTGGCCTGCCCGCGCGGCGAGCGCATTCTTTGTCCCTGGACCTGCCCGATCCGGCTCCCGCAGCTCCCGGGACAGCTGTGTTGCTCGGCGGCCTGGTGCTCGTTGCCCCGGCCTGGTCCCCGCGGCTTCCCCTCGTGCTGACCTCTCCTGGTTGGCTGCCTGGTGCTCATCGTCTGGCACGCCTCGCCGGTCGGTGCCCGCGCGGGGTCGGCCGGAGGCCGCACGCCCCGCGCGGGTGTGCCGACCGGAGAGAGCGCAGCGTGCCAGCGGGCCGCCGCAGGCGGGCCGCCTTGATGAAGAGAAGAAACTTTGAACACGCCTGTCACGGCCGTAGGACGACCAGGGTCTTGTCGTCGTGGCGTTTGGCGCGGGGAAGGTGGCTGCCGGTGGGATCGGTGGTGGCTTCCCAGGCATGGCAGGTACCCAAGAGGTTCGCCAACTGGTGATCGTTGTGGGTGGCGATGGTGGGCCAGTCGTCCAGCCCGAGATGCGTCAGGGGGTCGTAGGCGCCATCGGTAGTCAAGATGCACCAGGGGACGCTGCCTCGGGGATGTTCGGCGGTGAGTGCGTGGGCTGCGGCGGCCGGGTCCGCTTCGGCGATCCAGTAGCCGCCCGGCGTGTTGCGTCGTTGGGCCTGCTTGATCTGCAACGTGCTCAACGTGTCGCGGTGTGTGTCGTCGTATCCGCCGCCGTGTGCGAGGCGTTCTCGGTAGGCGGCTGACTCTGGTAGTCCGAGGCTGTCCAATCGGTCATCGATAAGCGTCTTGTTCGGCAGCATGATCGGGCTGTCGCCAAGTACCAAGGTGTCAATGGTGGTGTCGTTGACGCGAACGATCGACACCGTGGCTGAGGGGGAATGCCCGGGGTGGAGTTGCAGGGCTTGTGCGGTGCACCTGATGGCGTGGGCCAATGCGGTGCGAAGGTCTTGGTCCTGGTCCTCCTTGAGGGCCGCGAAGATATTGGCTCCGAGGGTTTCGGCATAGGTGCCGGGATCGACGGGGACCGGGCGGAAAGCGCTCGCGCCGTCGAGCACCGCAACCGCATTGGGCATGAGTACCACTTGGTCCTGGTTGGACCGGCCTCCAGCAAGTTGTGCCTGGCAGATTTCCATGGTCACCACATGATCGGGTCGACTAGGGCTGAGCTGGTCGTGATGGTGATGTCGTCGCTGTATTCGCAGCGGATCACCATGCTGAACTCGACGTCACCCACTGCGGCCCAGAGGTCGGACAGGTTGCGAGTGAGGTAGTGCAGGACTCCGCTGGAACCCACAGCGGTGATCCCGGCGACGTGGACGACAACCCGGCCGTCGATGAGGTGGCGGGCGAGATAGCCGATGTCGGCGTTGACCGGTGGTGTGTCACCGCGCGGCGACCCGAACTTCTCGCCGGTTTGCTGGTTGATGATCCACCACCGACCGTCCACCTTGCGAACGTCCAGGTGTTCGTCGCGAGCGAGCAAGGCCGCGCCGACTGGAGCTGACTTGGGGCCGCAGATCACCACGGCATCACCATCGAAGGGCTCGGCCCTTTCAGGCCGGATCGGGTTGTCCAAGGCGGCGAGAGATAGAGCCGCGAGCTGTCGTTCTGTTTCCTTCTGCGCCAGCGCATCGGCTGCGTCGATGTAGGTCCGCATCCGGTCGTCTGTGCCGAACCTGAGTGGCACTCCCACTGTGACCGGACCGATGCCGAAGAACGCGCGTTCAGCAGGCGGCGCGCTGCTACGGATCTGACTGATCCTGCCCTTGCTGACGCCGAACGCCGCAGCGATCTCGGTGTAGCTCATGCCCTGTGCGTTGGCCTGGTCGATTGCAACGCGCCGCACGCGAGCGAGCTCGTGTTGGCGCTGCCGATACGCCTCGCTCAGCTCACCTGCGCGGCGGGCGCGACGTAGAGGGTCCGGGTCGGTCGTGACCGCGTCTAGCTCATCTCTCCAGCTCATCGGCCTGTTTAGACCCCCTTGACACGAACCGACGTGGTCCGTACATTGTGTTTAGACCCCCTCGACGAGGTCTCCGACTCTTCAGAGTTTAGACCCTCTACACGGAAGTGAGGCAACGACATGCTGCGGAACCTGCCGGTCCTGTTGGACGGGTACAAGCTGATGGTGACCGAGGACCCGACGGTGAAGATGTACGAGAAGGACGGCAAGCAGGTGCTGGCGACGGACACCGAGGGTGCGTCGCTGTACACGGTGACGCTGTTCGTGAAGCCCCCGGCGGACTCCTCGGGTCGGATGGGCAAGGGCATGGAGGTCAAGGTGACCTTGGAGACCGACCCGGGTGAGGTCGGGGAGGGTTCCCGGGTGGAGTTGGTGAACCCCCGGATCTCGCAGTGGGAGATCGACGGCCGGGCCGGTGTCTCGTGGAGGGCGACCGGGGTCAAGCCCGCCAGTCCGCAGCGGACCGTGACGGCCGCGTAGTCGCTGTTCCGGGTGCTGGGCGCCCGTTGTGTCACCGCCTTGGAGTCCCGGTTGATGGAAGTCCCGGTGTGATTCCTCGATAAGCATTGTTGTTTGACAATTCCACAGTGGCTATACCCATGCCTTTTTACGGCTTGTCACCGTGAATGGTTTCGGTTTCCCCTGGTTTCGGCCGGGGGTTTCCGTGCCCGTTCAGGGCTTGTCGATCCGAGAGGGGGCAAGGGATGAAGAGGGTGAACGGTACGCGGTTGGTTCACCGCCTGGTGGCGTTGCTGGATCACCGGATCCGGTCGCCGTTGCCGCCGGGGGTGTTGGGGATGTCCCCGGAGTTCTGTGAGGGCTACCGGGAGGGGCTGCGCATCGCGCGGCAGACGATCCGAAGGGGAACAGCTGATGGCTGAGGCAACACCGGAAGCGCAGGAGAAGTACATGGCGCTGGTGTCCGGGATGGACGTGGTCCAGGAGGGCCTGGACGAGCTGACCCGGCTCATCAAGCGCTCGTATGTGGGGATCGACTCGAACTGGCGCAGCAAGTCCCGCCGGGAGTTGCAGGCGTTGCGGGAGAAGGCGCAGGACGCGCTGGACGACTTCCGGGACATCGCGAAGCGGTACGAGACCGACATGGTCGCCAAGGAATGGAGGGCCTGAGATGTCGCAGCAGGTGGAGAACGCGTTGGTGGAGGTGGATGAGGCGATGCACAAGTTGCGCGACGCCTACAACGACATCCGCATCCGGCAGGACTTCCTCGGTCTGGGCTACAAGACCCTGACCACCGCCATGGCCCGGCTGACGGTGGAGGTCGGGGACAACATGGCCGGGTTCAACACCAAGGACTGAGCGCCCCTGACGGGGTGAGAACAACCGAACAGCAACAACCGTGACCGGCCCCATGCACCAGGTGGTGTGTGGGGCCGGTCGCTGTCGGAGGACAAGAAGGGAGTGAGGAATGGCGGAGCAGCAGAGCAAGCGGCGCAAGGGGATCGAGTTCCGGGCGGCGACGTGGATGGTGCGCCACCCCGGGTGGTTGGCGTTGCCGACCGGTCTGCCGACCTCGGCGGCACTGTTCGGGGTGGACACCACGGCCGGTGTCGGTGGGGTGGCGTTGGCGGCGGGTGCGGCGGTGTGCACCGGGTGGTACCGGGGTCACCCGGACAGCTTCGACCGGTTCGCGGCCCCGGTACTGCGGGCGTGGCGGCGCCGCTGGTGGACGTACATGGGGTGGCGGTGGCGCAACGCGGTGGAGGACTGCGGTCTCACCACCGAGAACCGCAGAACCGGGGAGGTCCGGCGTCCGCGCATCCTGCGGGTCCGGTCGTGGACGCCGACCACGGACGTGATCACGGTGAAGATGGTCCCCGGGCAGGCGGTGAGCACCTGGGAACAGCAGCTGCCGGTCCTGACCGAGGCACTCAAGGCCGTGCGCCTGGGTGTGGCCAAGGTCAAACCCCGGGTGATCAACCTGGTGATCCAACGCTCTGAGCCGTTCACCGAGGTGATCCCGGCACCGGAGATGCCCGGTGATGTCCGGGAGGTCGACCTGGACCGGGTGTATGTGGGGGAGACCGAGTACGGCACGGACCTGACGGTGTCGTTGACCGGGGATCACGTGTTCATCGCCGGGGCGACCGGGGCGGGGAAGAACTCGATCCCGGCGTCGATGCTGCGCGGTATCGCACCGTTGGTGCGCGATGGGGTGGTGCGATTGTGGATCGCTGACCCCAAGCAACTGGAGTTCTCCGCGCTGGCCCCGGTCGCCTACAAGTACGCGACCAGCACTGAAACCGATGTCGAGGACGGCGCGTACACGATCGCCGACCTGATCAAGGAATTCCGCAAGGAGATGGAGGCCAAGCAGGCGGCCATGTCCGCCGCCGGGCTCCGCTCGATCACCCCGTCGCGGGAAACCCCGCTGGATCTGCTGATCCTGGATGAACTCGGGGCGATCACCGCCTACGGCGACATCATGCGCCTGGTTCGCCGCGACTTGGCGGTCATCGCCACCCAGGGGCGGGCGACGCTGTCGCGGATGTGGGGCTTGGTGCAGGAACCCACGAAGGACACCGTCCCGATCCGGGACCTGTTCACCTTCAAGGTGTGTTTGCGGGTCACCGCGTCCGGTCAGGTGGACATGGTCCTCGGCGACAACGCCCGTGCCCGTGGCGCCCTGGCCGATGAGATCCCCAACATCCCCGCCGAAACCGCCGGGATCGGGTTCGTGATGGACCAGCGCACCCGCGTCCCGATCCGGGTCCGCGCCGCCTACGTCACTGACGCCGAACTCGCCGAGTTCGTGCGGTTCGTTTCCCCCGGTCACCCCGGGGCCTCCCTGAAAGTGGTCGCCTGATGATCGCCAACTTCGTGCGCCTGGTCGCGGCCGGGCTCCTGATCGTCCCTGCCGGTGGGCAGATCGGCACCGTCGCCGACATCCCCGCGTTCGCCCTGTTCGTCGCCCTGGTGCTCACCGTGCTGTTCAGCACGAAGCTGTTCAGCACCCGCGCGGAGAAGGCCCGGTAGTGAGCACCGCGCTGTGTGAGCCGGTGACGTACCCCGAGGTATCCAGTTTCCTGCTGGGTACTCATCAACCGAAGTGGTTGGAGACGGCCGGAGTGCCGCTGTTCGTCTCCGACACTCGGTTGCGGGACCGCAAGACCCTGCCGCGCGCAGCTGCTGCGTGGGCACTTGACAGCGGGGGCTTCACTCAACTGCAGAAGCACGGGAAGTGGACGATCACCCCGCAGGACTACGCCGCGCGGGTCCGCCGTTACCGGGATGAGATCGGCCTGCTGATGTGGGCGGCACCGCAGGATTGGATGTGCGAGCCCATCGTCATCTCCGGCGGCCGAGTGGGGCGGCAGGTGTTCGTCGGAACCGGGCTCAGCGTCGCGCGACACCAGCAACTCAGCACCGACAACGCGGTCACCTTGAAGACGATCGCCCCCGATCTGCCCTGGCGGTGGGCGGTGCAGGGCGACACGGTCGAGGACTATCTGCGCCACGTCGACATGTACCTTGCGGCCGGGATCGACCTCACCACCGAACCACTCGTGTTGGTGGGGTCCATGTGTCGCCGCCAAGGCACCGACGAAGCCCACCGCATCATCCTCGCTCTGCGCGCCCGTGGACTGCGCCACCTGCACATCCTCGGCGCCAAGATCCTCGGACTGCGCCTCTATGGCGACCTGGTCACCTCGACTGACTCTCTTGCCTGGTCGGCGGATGCGTTCTACGCAGCCCAGAAACACCCGGACAACCGGCTCATCCTCTGCGGCACCAACCACCCCCGAGGCGGCAAGAACTGCGCGAACTGCCTGCCCTACGCCCTGCAGTGGCGACAAAAGGTTCTCACAGCAGCCACTGCGACCAACCGCACCAACTGCTCTCGTCACGTCCCGCCGCGCCGACGCCCCCGGATCACCACTGCGCACCGCACCCCCGAACAGCTGTCGCTGTTCGCCTCAACGTAGAAACGGAAACCACCCATGACCACGATCCTGCACAGGCCGACCACTGAACGCCCGAAGCCCTGGCCGCTCGGCTCCGCCCTCGACCTCACCGACATGCTCGACACCTGCGAGTGCTGCACCGGCACCGAGTTCATCCCGGCCCCCGGCGGTGGGGACACCTGCCACGTCTGCCACGGGGTGGGCCTGGCTCGGCTCTGCGGCGACTGCCACGGCCTGAACACCGCGCAGACCTGCGACGGGTGCGACGGTCACGGGCAGGTGGCCTGAGCATGCCGACCCTGCGCGAATACATGACCATGTGGGAGATGCGCGAGCGTGCGGCGACGGTGATCCGCCGCGCCTCGCGGGGTGAGCTGTTCGGCACCGACACCACCGTGTTCATCACCTCCGATGCCGTCTTCGTACGAACCGAGAGGCGGTTGGTTCGGGTGCTGTCGTCGGAGCTGGAGGTGACGCTCGACCTGATCGCCTTCGGGTTCCTCATCATGGCCGGTGGCCCCGGTCAGACCCTGCCCACCGAGGACGGTGAGGTCACCGTGTGGCAGTTCGTCCCCACCACCACCGGACTCGCCCTGCTCGACCGGCACCAGTCATGACGCCCTCGACGCAGGAGTTCCTCGCCCTGGGGTTGTGCGAGGCGCCGGACATGGTCGCCGTGTTGGAACTGGCCGTGGCGGGGGAGTTGTTCCACGACGCGGGCGAAACCTACCGGTTGGTTGACGGCCGGTTGTCCCTGGTGTCGGCGGAACTGCGTGACGCGGCCAGTGAGCTGTGGGACCACTGGTTCCTGCTGGAGGACACCACCTACCGGGCGTTGTTGACCGATGACGCCGAACCGATCGCCGTACTCGAATACACCATCACCCCCACCGGCAGAGCCCTGCTGGAGCACCTCACCACCACGCGTTAGGAGTGACTCGTCATGTCTCTGTGGACACTGGGTTTCCGCATCTGGTCGACCTACAAGACCGCCACCGTCACCACCCCCGGTATCGCCCTCGCCGCGCTGGTCCTGTTCGCCCAGGGGCCGACGCTGCTGTTCTGGATCATCGCCTCGGTCACCCTCGGGGTCTTCCTCGGCGCCCGCCTGGTCCTGGTCGACTTGGCCCGCCGCGAGGGCGCCGACAAGCCTCCCACCACGGTCAAGGCACGCCGATGAGCACCGCCGAAACCGGGAACTACTTCGAGGGCCGCGACTTCGACACCACAGTGTTGCTGTGGACCCTGCTGAACGCCGCGCGCGGCACCGGCTTGGCCGTGTCCGCGACCGCCAGCGCGGCGTTCATCTACGACGAGATCACCGGATGGTCGCGGGTCGACTCCGGCGACCTCGCCACGGTCGGGTCGCTGATCGACGGCGGGTACGTGCGCGACCTTGGCCCCCTCACCGTCCGCCCCGACAACGAGGACGAACCCACCCCCGCCCACGAATACACCCTCACCTGGCAGGGCAGCAACTTCCTCGCCCGGGTGGAGACCGCCGTGTGGGGTCGCTACCGCTGACCCGATCTGATCTGACAGTGAGGAGAACAGCTCATGGCACGACACACCAACCCCGCCAGCTCCGATCAGTTCGACCTGTTCGCCGTGGATGACGCACCCGCCCCGGCCCGGCAGTGCGCGGCACCGCCCACCCCGACCCGCACTGCGGCTCGCACCCCGTCCGGCATGACCCCGGGTGTCGCCGTGGACATCCTCACCGACATCACCTCCCACACGCTGGGCCTGCTCGACGACACCGACCGGGTCGTCACGATCGACGGTGACACCGGCCGTGCACGGGAAATCCACGACGCCGACGTGGTGCACCACCTGATCGCCACCGGCTACGTCGAACGGTCCCCGCGCCGCGACACCCTCGACTGCAAATGGGGCATCACCCGCAAACCGGTGACCCCGCTGCGGTTGACCGCCACCGGCCGCGCCCTGCTGGCCCGCTGGTCGGCACTGCGCTCCCTGCGCACGACGTAACACCCCGCCACCCCCTGGCCGGGAACAACCACAACAGCAACGAAAGGAGGTACCCCCGCATGTCCGGAAAGGAGGGAACCGAGGAGGGCAACGGGATCACCCGGGCCGTGCGCAAGCTCGGGGACGACCTGGCAGAAGCCCGGCAGATGGCACCGCTGATGGCGGACCCGCTGCTCAACGCCATCCGCGTGGAACGCCTGCGGGTCTCCATCACCCGGTCCCTGTGGTTCTTCCTGTGCTGCGGCCTGGGCTACACCACCGCCGGGGTCCAGGCGTTCCTCGCCAACGGCCGCACCCCCGCAGACCCCGCCTGGTGGGCCGCCTGGCTCGTCGAACCCGCGTTCGCGGGCATCCTGGTCACCCTGCTCCGCTGGGAAGCGGAAATGCTCGCCAGGGGCCTGCACGTCACCGCCCGCGCCGCCACCACGCTGAAACGCATCCTGCTGGGGGCGACCCTGTTCATGAACGTCTACCCCACCATCCGCCCACCCGAGGGGGAGCGGTTCAGCCTCGGCGCCGCGTTCGTGCACCTGGTCATCCCCCTGGTCGTGTTCTTCCTCGCCGAAGTCATGCCTGTAGTGCAACAGCTCTGCACCCAGGCCAAGACCGCCCCCGGGTTCACCGTGCCCGCTCCTGTCGACGACCACCAGGCGCAGCAGGAACCCCTGCGAACCTCTCCCGCGACGCTCCCCGAACCCGCTCGACCCACCACCGCCCCCACCTCCACCCCGACCACTCGGCCCAAGCTTCCCCCTGTCGTGCTCGCCCAGGTCCGCGCCGAAGTCGACGCCGCCCGCGCGGCCGGGCGCACCCCCACCGTCGCCGACGTCACCCGGGTCGTCGACCTCCCGGTCACGACCGCCGCACTTGTCCTGGCCGACCTGGCCGCCTGACCTCGCCCGAACTGGAGAAGCCCGTGTACGACCTTCCGCTCACCTGGCGGCCGTCCTCGCCACAGCAGCGTGACAGCCTGCTCGCCGTCTCCCGTCACGCCGAACGGGACTGCCTCGGCCTCACGGTCGGCGGTACACGCTGGGCATGGAGCCCCTACCGCCCCAAGGTCTGGCAGTGGCTCAACCCCGCCGACCAGGAGGCCGCCCACTTCATGCTCGAACACGGCCTCCTGGTCGAGTACCACCGCGCTGGCTACCTCGTGGACGGCGAGAGCACGAACCTGATCCTGTTCGACTCCCGCTCCCCGTCCGACCCGAACCCGGACACCTTGTCCTGGTTGGACTTCCGGGAAGTGCTGCGCCAGCACAAGTTCTGAACCACCCACTGTCCACCCCGGGCGGGCCGTGACCCTTGTTGTCATGGCCCGCCCATTCTTATGCACCGAAGGAGGTTCTCTCGTGCACACTCTGGAAGACCGCATCGCCGATCGCATCCGCGCGGCGGACTATCGCGACTGGCGGGCCAAGGTGCAGGGCATCGGCGGGTGCGCCAAACCGGTGCACCTCAAGGGTGGTTACCACCTGGTGGACACCACCACCGACCGCGTCATCCACACCCACCGGGGCGATGTCCTCGTCCCCTGCAACAACAGGCGGGAGAGCGTCTGCCCGACCTGCTCGCAGCGCTACGCCGCCGACGCCTTCCACCTCGTCCGCGCGGGCCTTTCCGGTGGACACAAGGGCGTCCCCGAGACCGTCACCGGCCACCCCCGGGCGTTCGTCACCCTCACCGCCCCCTCCTTCGGCCCGGTCCATAACCGGGTCACCACCGCCTCGGGCAAGACCCGCCGCTGCCCGTGCGGAGAGACCCACCACGAAGCCGACACCCGGCTTGGTGCACCGATCACCCCCGACACCTACGACTACGTCGGCACGGTGCTCTGGCAGGCCAACACGGGCAAGCTGTGGTCGGAGTTCACCCGGCGCCTCACCCGCGCCTGCGCGCAGATAGCCGGGCTGACGATCAAGCGGTTCAAGGAACTCGCCCGGGTGTCCTTCGGCAAGGTCGCCGAATACCAGCGGCGCGGCCTCGTGCACTTCCACGCCGTGATCCGCCTCGACGGCCCCGAAGGACCCCAGGACCCGCCCCCCGCGTGGGCCACACCGACCCTGCTCGACGGAGCCGTGCGTCTCGCCGCAGCTGATTCCCTCGTCGCCACCACCCGCCCGGACGGCACCCCCCTGCACCTGGTGTGGGGGTCGCAGGTCGACATCCGGCCCGTGGTCGCCGGAGAGGTCGAGGACGGGGCCGGGCAGATCAGCGAAGCCAAACTCGCCGGGTACGTCGCCAAGTACGCCACCAAAGGCACCGGCAAGTCCGAAGCCGCCGACCGCCCCATACGGTCGCAAATGGACATCGACTTCCTGCGCGTGTCCACCCACCACAAACGCATGATTCAGACCGCGTGGGACCTGGGGGCACTGCCCCAGTACGAAACCCTGAAACTGCGCCGCTGGGCGCACATGCTGGCCTTCCGGGGCCACTTCCTCACCAAATCCCGCGCCTACTCCACCACCTTCAAGACCATCCGAGGCGACCGCCGCGCCTACCGCCTCCACGAATCCCTCACCGCCGCCGAACTCGACCCGCACACCACCCTCCTCATCGGGCACTGGGACTTCCACGGCACCGGCTACCGCGACGACGCAGAACGCGAGCTGGCTGCCGCGATCGCCGAACGCACACAACTCGAACGCGCCCGCAAGTATCGAAAGGAGACTCATCGTGAGTGAAAATGGACGGTTCATTGCTGCGAAGTGGCACACGGTGGCTGAAGTTGCCGTCCTGCTGGGCTTTGGTTTGTCGAAGACGAAGATGCTGATTGCCTCGCGTGCGATCCGATCGGTCAAGGTGGGCGGCAGCAGGCGCATCTTGCCGGAGTGGGTTGACGAGTACATCCACCGTGTCACCTCGGATGTGGCGTGATGGCAGGGAAGGCACGCGCCAATGGCGAAGGGTCCATCTACCCGTACCGCAACGGCTACGCGGCGTATGTCTGGGTTGATCTGCCCGGGGGAGAGCGCAAGCGCAAGTACGTGTACGGCGGAACCCGTGACATCGTGCACGAGAAGTGGTTGAAGCTCCACCAGGCCGCGCGCGAGAACAAGGTCACCGACGGCAAGCACACCGTCGAGCGCTACCTGACGGAATGGCTCCGGGAGGTGATTGCCCCGACGGCGGCGCCGTTGACCTTGTCCACCTACTCTGGTCACATCCGGCTGCACATCCTCCCGGAATTGGGGGACAAGCGCCTGGACCGGTTGACCACCCGTGATGTGCAGAAGTGGGCGAACAACCTCGCCGCCCGCTGCCAGTGCTGCACGCAGGGCAAGGACCAGGCCCGGCCGGAGGACAAGCGCCGGTGCTGCGCGGTGGGCAGGTGCTGTGAGGGCAGGTTGTCGGCCCGCTCGGTGAGTGACGTGCGGGCTACGTTGAGGTCCGCGCTGTCCGACGCCTTGGCCGAGGAGTTGGTGGTCCGCAACGCGGCAGCCGCAGTGAAGCTCAGGGCGGTCCGCAAGCCCAAGCGGAGGCGCTGGACCAGCGATGAAGCACGCAGGTTCCTGGAGTCGGCACGGAGGGACAACGATCCCCTCTACGCCGCGTACGTGCTCGTCCTGGTGCTCGGTCTGCGTCGGGGGGAGGCGTTGGGTCTGCCGCTGGACTCGGTGGACTTCGAGGCGGCCGAGATCGACATCCGTTACCAGTTGCAGCGGGTGGATGGCAAGCTCTATCACCGGGAGACCAAGACGGAGGCCTCCGACGACTCCCTGCCGATGCCGGGCATCGTGTCGACCGCGCTGCAGCTGCGGAAGCGTCGGCGTGCGGAGGACCGGGTGGAGGCGGACATCACATGGCAGGAGTGCGGGCTGATGTTCACCACCGGTCACGGCACGCCGATCGAGCCGCGCAACTTCAACCGCTCCTGGGCGACCCGCGTCCGCAAGGCCGGTGTTCCGCTGATCTCCAGCCGCTCGGCTCGGCGGACCTGTGCGTCCTTGCTGGCCGACCTGGACGTTCACCCGAGAGTGGCGATGCGCATTTTGCGGCACGCACAGTTCACGGTGACGATGGAGATCTATACCGACGCCTCCGACGAAGCGACGCGAGCGGCGCTCAAGAAGCTCGGGGATAGCCTGGACGGCTGAGCGGCTCACTGCTGTACTTCGCTGCTGTACTCCACGGCAGAGGCCCGGCAACCTGATGGCTGCCGGGCCTCTGACCTGCGTGGGCGATACTGGGATCGAACCAGTGACCCCTTCGGTGTGAACGAAGTGCTCTCCCGCTGAGCTAATCGCCCGGCGCGGTTTCCCGCGTCGATGGTGAGAAGGTTAGCAGGGTGGTGCGCGTCAGTTGAACAGGGGGGAGGACAACCAGGCCCAGTGGATGCCGAACCAGCCGCCGACCAGCGCGAACGCGTTCAGGAGCCAGAGGGTGGCCACGACGATGAGGGCGGTGGCGGCGAGTACCAGGAAGCGGACGAGCAGGCTCTGGCGCTTGAGCCAGTCGGTCCAGGCGTCGTACTTGCCCCGGGCGTAGGTGAGGATGCGGCGGGCCCAGGTGAACTCGGTGGCGAGGATGGCGAGGCCGCCGAAGACCACCACCCAGCCGGGGCCGGGGTAGGGGATGAGGATCACACCCACGACCAGGACCAGGGTGCCGACGACACCCACCCCGGTACGCCAAACGGCGCGGGTGGTGGGGTTCCGATCGGCCCAGTCGGGTCGAATGGGGCCTTTCCGGCGGGTCTCGTTGGTCACCGGTTCACCACCTTCCTCGCTTGTCGCCCACATTCTGCCGCCTGCGGGCGTACGGGGCACCCGCGACCGCCTGACCTGGGCCAACCAGGTGGTCCTGCCCACAGATCACCACCCCGTCCGCAGGTCAGCGCGGTATTGGCGGACTGGTACATAAACGGTCCCGATAATTCGTGCGCCCGCAGCTACCCCTGCCGTGGGAAACCGGTCAATATGGAAGTGCCTCCACGCGGGCCGATCACCGGGTGCGCAGGCTCGACTGCACTACGCACTGGGGTGTGGGCCGGACGGGTGATCTCACCGCGATCCGCGTTCGGATCCCGGCGCTGGGGCGTCACAACGATGTGCCTCAGTCGTTTGGCTGGGAAGGGAGCAGAAGGGTAGCGACGATGCGAAACGATCACGTCACGCTGCGGTCGACAGCGGTGTTCGACCTGTTGGCGCCGAGGACCCCGGCGGTCCCGGTGAAGGTCGAGCTGCGCTACGACACGCGCGACCCGTACGCGGTGGTGGCGGCCTTCCGCACCGGCCGCGCGGGCTGGGTCGAGTGGGTCTTCTCCCGCGACCTGCTGGCCGACGGCCTCATCGCCGAAGCGGGTGACGGCGACGTGCGCATCCGCCCGGCCGTCGACGACCCCGAGGTCGTCGTCATCGAGCTGAGCTCCCCCTCCGGCCACGCCGTCTTCGAGGCGTCCGCCCAGGAACTCGCCGACTTCCTCGACCGCACCTACGACGTGGTCGTCCCCGGCAACGAACACCTGTGGGTCGACGTCGACGAGGCGCTCACGCACCTCATCTCAACCGATCTGACCTGAGGGAACAGCTCAACCCGACCCCCGATTTGGAGCCCGGATCGGGCATCGGATAGAGTTCTCCTCACACCACGGCGGACGGGGACACCAGGCCCCGGAAGTCGCGGAGTACGCGGATGTAGCGCAGCTGGTAGCGCATCACCTTGCCAAGGTGAGGGTCGCGAGTTCGAATCTCGTCATCCGCTCGGAAGTGGTTCGGCCACGGCCGGTCCCCTGGGGCCCCAGGCTCCAGAACGCTGGCGGAGTGGCCGAGTGGCTTAGGCAAGGGCCTGCAAAGCCCTGTACGCGGGTTCGATTCCCGCCTCCGCCTCGGGCGATTAGCTCAGTGGGAGAGCACTACCTTGACACGGTAGGGGTCACTGGTTCAATCCCAGTATCGCCCACCAGCGCTTGTGCGCAGGTGACACAGCCCTCCCCCTCGATCAGAGGGGGAGGGCTTCTGCGTTCCCGGGATGGGCGAGTGGCGAAGTGCCGGGGGGACCGCGAGAGCGGTGGTCGGTCGTGGAACGCCAGGAACGGGGTCCAGCCGAGTGTGCGTCCTCAGTGGAGCGCGGCGGCGCCGGGTGGCTGGCGGGACGTCGCTGATCCCTCGGCCTCCCTGGGAGGGTTTCCCGCCGACCCCACTCGCGCGCCAGTCCTCTGTCGACCGCACCTGTTCCGACTCGTTCGACCGGAATCAGGCGACGGCTGATCGCTGGGCGTGTGATCCACCGTGGCAACGGGCACGCCGATGACGCGTACCGTTGCGGCAGCACGACGTTGAGGTGCTCGACCACCGGAGGGGCCGTTGACCGCCGAAATCCCCGCCCTGCTGGCCATGGCGTTCCGCACCGTCATGGACCAGGTGCACGAATCCCTTGCCGCGGAGGGGTTCGACGACGTCCGGCCCGCGCACGGGTTCGTCTTCCAGTACCTGTCGCAGTGCGAGGTGGGGGCCACCGCGGTCGAGTTGGGGGCCCACCTCGGGGTGACCAAGCAGGCCGCCGTCCAGTTGGTGGACGAGCTGGAGCAGCGCGGCTACGTCGAGCGCGGGCCGCACCCGACCGACCGCCGCAGCAGGATGGTCGTGCTGGCGCCGCGGGGCCGGGCGTGCGTGGCGAGCGTGGTGCGGCGCTGGGGTGAGGTCGAGGCGCGCTGGGTCGACCTGATCGGGGCCGACCGGGTCGACCACCTGCGCGCCGACCTGCGGCGGATCGTCGCCGACTCCGGTCAGGCGGTGGCGCTGCGCCCGGTGTGGTGAGGTTCCCAGCGGTGCGCCTCGAAGGCTGCGTCGAGCGGGGCGCCGGTCAGCCGGTTGGCGAACGTGGACAGCGTGTACGTGCCGACGCCGAGCACCACGTCCAGGGCGTTGCGCCGGTCGTGGCCCGCGGCGAAGAACGCGTTGAGGTCCTCCTCGGCCACGCCGCCGCCGGTCGCCAGCACCGCGTCGGTGAACCGGCGCAACGCCTCCAGCTTGGTGTCGGCGAGCGGTCTGCCCTCGCGCAGCGCCGCGATGACCTCCGCGTCGACCGCCTGGCGGGTCATCGTCGCCGAGTGCAGCGCCACGCAGTAGTGGCACTCCACCCGGGTCGCGAGGGTCATGATGACGACCTCGCGCTCCAGGGTGCCGAGCGACGAGCGGTCGAACGCGGCGGTGTTGCCCAGGAAGGTCGCCAGCAGTTCCGGCGACTCGGCGATCCGCGCGACGGGTGCGGGGACGAAGCCGAACTTCCTCCGCGCGCCCTCGACCATCTCCTTGGAACCCTCGGGCGCGGTTTCGGCCGTGTGACTGGCGAATGTCATGTGGATCTCCTCTGCTCGTCCGCTCGAACTGTGCCCGCGTTCCGGCAACTAGTCAAGCTGCTTGACTAGTTGCGGAGCTGTGGCGGCGGAGGCGCCTGCCGTGATCTGAGCGCCGTCGATGATGGCGACCGGGCCGTCCATCACCCTCGCCACAAGGTGAACATCACGGGAACCGGCGCCCGTCCCGGGCCGACCACCTCGCCAAGCACCGCACGAGCGAAGGAGTCCGGGATGACCGTCGACGAGCACGAGGCGCCGCCACCCGAGCAGCAGCGGCGGCGAGCGACCGGCGGGTGGGCCGGGGTCCGACCGCTGCTGATGCGCCTGCACTTCTACGCGGGGGTGTTGGTCGCGCCGTTCCTGTTGGTCGCCGCGCTGAGCGGGCTCGCCTACATCTACACCCCGCAACTGGAGCAGGTCGTGCACGACCACGAACTGCACGTGCCCGCCGCCGAGGTGTCGGTGCCGCTGTCGCGGCAGGTCGAGTTGGCCAGGCAGGAGGTGCCGGAGGGCAAGCTGGTGTCGGTGCGCCCCGGGGCGACCGCGACCGACAGCACCCAGGTCGTGTTCCACCTCCCCGGCGCGGGCTCCAGCTTCAACCAGACGGTCTTCGTGAACCCGCACGACGGGGAGATCCGCGGCTCGCTGGAAACCTACGGCTCCAGCCAGGCCCTGCCCGTGCGCGCGTGGCTGAGCGGGTTGCACCGCAACCTGCACCTCGGCGAGTTCGGCAGGCTCTACAGCGAACTCGCGGCCAGTTGGCTCGGGGTGCTCGTCCTGGTCGGCCTCGGGCTGTGGGTGGGCAGGCGGCGCGTGCTGCGCAGGCTCGCCCGCCGGGACAACCCCGCCGCGGGTCCCGCCGTGAAGCGCGGGCGGACGGTGTCCCGCCACGCCACGGTCGGGGTGTGGGCCGCGATCGGGCTGCTGTTCCTGTCCGCCACCGGGTTGACCTGGTCGGCGTACGCGGGGGAGAACGTCTCGGACCTGCGCACGGCGCTGGACTGGACCACCCCGTCCGTCGCCAGCGCCGTCGACCCGTCCCCCACCGGCACCGACGTCGGCATCGACGCGGTCCGCGCCGCCACCGCCGCGGCCGGGCTGGCCGACCCCGTCGAGATCCGCGTGCCCGCCGCCGCGGGCAAGGCGTACGTGGTCACGCAGGTGGAGAAGGGCCTGCCGGGCAAGGCGGACTCCATGGCCGTCGACCCGGCGACCGGGCAGATCACCGACACCCTGCGCTTCGCCGACTACCCGCTGATGGCGAAGCTGACCAAGTGGGGCATCGACGCGCACATGGGGATGCTGTTCGGCCTGCCCAACCAGATCGTCCTGACCGCGCTGGCCCTGGCGATCGTCGGGCTCGTCGTCTGGGGCTACCGGATGTGGTGGCTGCGCAGGCCCCCGCTCGGCGGCAACCGCTTCGGCAAGGCCCCGCCCCGCGGCACCTGGCGGCGGGTGTCGCCCACCGTGCTGGTGCCGCTGGTCGTCGTCGGCGCGCTGCTCGCCTGGTTCCTGCCCGTCTTCGGGGTGTCGCTGGTCGCGTTCCTCGTGGTCGACGCCCTGGTCGGGTTCAGCACCAAGGAGGAGCCCGTCAAGACCGGCTGACCGCCGCCACCCCGCCGCGGGGAGAGTCACCCATTCGCGTTCGTTGGGCCATATGTACCATCGGCCAAGATCCAAGGTTGGGCCGAATGGCCTACGTACCGGGTGACGATGTGCATCGTCTCCACGTCGGACCCACCGCAGCAGGTGGGTGAAGGAGTACCTCATGAACGTCCACAAGCGTACCGCCGCGACCCTGGCCATGCTGGCCACCGCCGCCACCCTGTCCATGGCCACCGCGGGTGTCGCCTCCGCCGCCCCGGCCGCCGCCGACGACAACGGTCCCCTCGGCCTGCTCGGTGCGCTCGGCGCGCTCGGTGACGGCGGTCCCCTCGGTGACGGCGGTCCCCTCGGTGACGGTGGCCCCCTCGGGAGCAGCGGTCTCCTCGGTGGTGCGGGCGGCGGTCTCCTCGGCGGCGGTCTGCTCGGTCGCTGACCGATTCGGTCGCGCACGTCTGTGAACCGGCTCCCGATCCTAGGAGCCGGGATCGGGTGGGGCTCCGCCGAGCCGCTGCTGCGGTTCGGCGGAGCCCCACCCGTCGGCCCGCACCCGGATGAAGAGTCCACAGGGGACTGATCCGGTGGCGGGCCGTTGTCGTGTCAGCCGGTGGGTGAGCGGCGTTCGATGAGGACGGTGTCGTGCCAGGTGCCGTCGACCTGGGCGATGCGCTCGCGGATGCCGACGGCCCGGTAGCCCGCGGAGTGGTGCAGGGCGATGCTGGTGCGGTTCCGGGTGAAGGTCGACGATTGCGGGGTCCAGGTGCCGTCGGCGTCGGCGGCGTGCGGGAGCCCGGCGCAGCAGGCCTCGGTGACGGTGACGATCGTGGCGGTGCCCTCCCTGTGCAGCCGCACGAAACCGACGTCGGCGAGTTTGCGCAGGTGGTGCGAGGTCGTGGACTGGCTGGTGCCCAGGACCGCGGTCAGCGCGCCGACGGTGGTGCTGGTGGCCACCGCGTGCGGCAGGCGGACGCGGACGGGCTCGGCGAGGCAGGCGAACCACTCGGCGTAGGTGGCGGCCTCACCCCGGGCAGGGTGTCCACCAGGGGCGGCGCGATCGGCACCCCGCCGGCCACCCCACCGGCGCGGAGTGGGCCGGGTCGTACCTGCGCCCGCTGGCCGAGGCACTCGGTGACCGGGTGCGCTTCGGTGCCGAGGTCGTCGGTGTGGCCCGGCGCGGCCGGGACCGGGTCGTCGACGCGGTCCCGAGCCGTTGACGGTGCACGTGCGCACCGCGGGCGGCGATGAGGAGCGGATTGCCGCGGGCCGTGGTCGACGCCTCCGGCACGTGGACCTCCCCGAACCCGCTGGGCGGGGACGGCCTGCCCGCGATCGGCGAAGCCGCCGCCGCCGACCGGATCGCCTACCGGGTGCCCGATCTCGCCGACCCCGGGGTCGCCGCGCGGTACGCGGGCGGGCACGTGGTGGTGGCGGGCAGCGGGCACTCCGCGTTGACCGCGCTGGTGGCCCTCGCCGGGGTGGCCGAGCGGGAGACCTCGACGAGGAGCACCTGGCTGCTGCGCCGGGGCGCGGTCGGGGCGGTGTTCGGCGGCGGCGCGGCCGACCAGCTCCCCGCCCGGGGCGCGCTGGGCCTGCGGGCGCGAGCCGCCGTCGAGGCCGGGCACATCTCGGTGGTCACCGGCTTCCGCGTCGAGGCCGTCGAGCGCGACGGGCGGGACCGGGTGGCGCTGGTGTCCGACGAGGGGCAGCGGGTGGAGGGCGTCGACCGGGTCGTGGTGCTGACCGGGTTCCGCCCGGACCTGTCGTGGCTGTCGGAGGTGCGCCTCGACCTGGACGCGACGTTGCAGGCGTTGGCGCCGCTGATCGACCCGAACACCCACTCTTGCGGAACCGTCCACCCCACGGCGTCAAGGAACTCGCGCACCCGGAACCCGGTGTGTTCCTGGCCGGGATGAAGAGCTACGGCCGCGCGCCGACGTTCCTGGCCATGACCGGCTACGAGCAGGTCCGCTCCCTCGCCGCCGCCCTGGCCGGGGACCGGGAGGCGGCCGAGCGGGTGGAGTTGGTGCTGCCCGAGACGGGTGTCTGCGGCGGGGCCGGGGTGTTCGACGCGCCCGCCGAGGACCAGGGCGGTTGCTGCGCCACCCCCGTCACCGTCCCGTCCCCGGTCCGCTGATCCGGCGCGTTGAGGTCGCTCACGCGGTCGGCGCGGGGGCGATGTCGGCGATCAGGCCCTCGACCAGGGACTTGACCTCGTCGGCGGGCGCGGACCCGGCGGAGCGGACCTCCACCCGGTCCCCGGCCAGGTGCTCCAGCCAGGCGGCGGCCGTCTGGGAGCGGCCCGCGTTGTGGACGCACACGAACAACACCGACGCCTTGGCGCACACGTTTCCTCCTGTGTGGACTGCGGTGGTATTGGCCGGGTGGGGCAGGACGACGTCCTCGGCATGTGCCGGGGCGTGCGGGTACAGGGCGCGCAGCAGCGGCACCGCGATCGCGGCGGCGACGAGCTGGGCGAGGACCCAGGCGGGGACCGAGGACGGCGCGATGCCCGCGAAGCTGTCGCTGAACACGCGCCCGACGGTGGTGGCGGGGTTGGCGAAGCTGGTGGAACTGGTGAAGAAGTACGCCGCGCCGATGTAGGCGCCGACCGCGGCGGGAGCGGTGGCGGCCCGGCCACGCCGAACACAAAGGCGGACACTGCGTCACACGACTGTGGCCACATCCACCCGTCAGCGCGAAGCGGGGCGTCCTGCACACACACTGTCCGATGTCGACGCTCAGCACCGCACTCGTGTTCTCACCCCAAGGGGTGCATCAATGTTCAGGTCGCGATCGCCGGGTACGTCCTAGGTGGCGGAAAGAACGGGGCGCCGGGGTCCTGCCCGACGCAGCACTCGGGATCGACCCCGCCACCCGGCTCCGATGACCACAACAGGAGGAACACGCATCATGGGTTTTCCGAAGCGAGCTGAGGACATCATCGGTCTGACCGCGCACGACCGGTCCGGTGACAAGGTCGGCAAGATCGGTCAGGTCTACTACGACGACCAGACCGAGCAGCCCAAGTGGGTCACCGTCAACACCGGCCTCTTCGGGATGAACGAGAGCTTCGTCCCGCTGCAGGACGCCCGCGCCGACGGTGACACGGTGGTCCTCGCCCAGGACAAGTCGGTCATCAAGGATGCACCGAACGTCGGCCACGACCAGCACCTCTCCGAGGCTGAGGAGATGGAGCTGTACCGCTACTACGGGCTCAGGGTCGAGCAGGGCCAGACCCAGCGCGGTATGGCCACCGAGCGCCGGGCCGAGCCCGCGCGCGCAGGCCGGGGCAACGGCGAGGCCACCATGACCCGCTCGGAGGAGCGGCTCAACGTCGGCACCCGCACCGAGGAGGCGGGCAAGGTCCGGCTGCGCAAGCACGTCGTCACCGAGGAGCAGCAGGTGTCGGTGCCGGTCCGGCGCGAGGAGCTGCGGGTCGAGCGCACGCCCATCACCGAGGCCGAGCGCGGCGCGGCGGGCAGGCACGCCGACTTCACCGACGCCGAGCAGGAGGTGACCCTGCACGAGGAGCGCCCGGTC
>NZ_JAJCXD010000079.1:0-44345 GCF_021056305.1 Actinokineospora sp. PR83 | reverse complement strand
GGGGGTGCCCGACTTGGCTGGTGTGCCCGACTTGGCTGGTGTGCCCGACTTGGCTGGTGTGCCCGGCTGGGTGGATGTGCTTGGCCGGGGCCCCTACGGCGATCATGTGGCCCAGCGTGACAGGGTGGGGCTGAAGGGATGCCCCACCGCCCAGGCAGGCTTGCACATGATCGCCACCCCCGGCCAAACACATCCACCCACCCGGGCAGTTGGGTAGCCGAGCCTGCGGTTTTCGGGGTGGCTGGTTGTCGCTGTGCCGGTGAGGTTTTGGGTGGCTGGTAGCCGGGCCGCCGGTTGGCGCTGTGCCGGTGGGTTCGCGGTGGCTGGTAGCCGGGTGGCCGGTTTGTGAGGCGGCTGGTTGGCCGCTGTGCCGGATTGCCTGGGTGGCCGCCAGGCCGGCGTTCGGCTGGCTGATGGCTGCGCCGATGGTGTTGGTGTGGCGGGTGGTCAGGCCGCCGGTCCGCTGAGTGGTTGTCGCTGCGCCGATGGTGTGGGGGCGGGGATGGTCAGGCCGCTGGTGTGGAGGGTGACTGGGTGTTGCTGCGCCGGTGGGGGTTGGGTGGCTGGGGCCGAGGCGCAGGTCGGGGGTGAGTCGTGGCTGTGCTGGTGGGGCTGGGGGCGGGCGGCAGTCGGGTCCGGTGGTGGAGGGGGCCTGGTCGGTCTGCTGGTCCGGTGGGGTTCGGGGTGGTTGGTGGCGTGGTGCCGGAAGCGCAGGCGCTCGAACCGGTGGCACGTGGACGTGTCCGGGCAGCGCTGTGGCCGGTGTCGTCCCTGCCGACACCGGCCACAGGTGGTCCACCCGGGTCACTCGCGGCTCGGCCCGAGCCGGGTGCGACCCGCCGAGCCCACCGGGTTGCCGTGCGTGGTGAGCTCGGTCGGGCTGGTCTGGTCTCAGTAGGCCGCCTGGTCCCGGTAGGGCGCCTGCTCCCGGTAGGTCGTGGTCCGGCGGGACCGGCGCGGCCAGGTCTTCGCCCCGAGCATGCCGCCGAGGGCCGCCGCGCCCAGCGACAGCGCCAGCCACAGGGCGCCCCACCCGGCGCTGCTGCGGGCGATCCGGAGGGCGGTGTCCTCGTCGACCCCGGGCTGCGGGTTCGCGCCGACCTGGACTGCCGCCTCGAAGGCGCTGCCGAGGAGGGCGGTGCCGCCGACCAGGGTGAGCAGGAGCAGGGCGGTCAGGCCGACGGCCCAGACCAGGGCGCCGTGGAAGGCTCCCTCGCCCACGCCGCGCCAGATCGCCGACGAGCCTGCGGCGAGGCCGCCGATGAAGAACGCGACGAGGGAGAGGATGCCGCTGGTGACGGCTGCCGCCGTCTCGTGGCCGTCGGTGACGTTGAGCCAGCCCGCCGCGAAGAAGGCGAGTTGCAGCACCAGGAAGACGGGCAGCGCGATCGCGGTGCCCGCCCAGACCGCGCCCCACCGCACCCGGTCGCGGCGGCGGCTCATGCCGTCGTTCGGGTCGCTGTCGACCTCGACCGCGGGGGCGCTCTCGGTGGGCCAGGCCGGTACGCCCTCGGGGTGGACGGGGGTCCTGGGGGACGGGGTGTGCGCCGTGGCGTGTTCGCTCCCCGGGTGGCTGCCGTAACCGGGCGCCCCGGTTCCGGGCACCGTCGTGGTGCCGCGGTCGGGGGTCGCGTAGCCGGGCTCGTACGCGTGGGTGCCGGACATACGTGGATCGGTCATGGCGCCATCTCCAGGGATGCGTGGGGTGGATCGAGCAGAACAGACCGCGAGGGCCGTACTCGGAATGAGCGGTGCGGCGGCCGGGGAAACACGCCAGACCCTGTTTCACCAGGTTGTGGTGGCTGCCAGTGGGACCCCGGCGGCTTCGGTCACGCTCGGTGGTCCGATATCGGGGTGGCGGGCAGGGGCCGAGGGCTCCTCCAGTCCACAGGCGACACCACGATCAGTCCTCTGTGTCCTGCGTTGTCACAACCGTGCTGTGGGGGTGAGTCCACCTCCGCAAGCGTTTGCCACCGGGTTTGCAGGTGCCTGCTCGGTGGCGCTGTCCTGGGCGAGCTGCTGCGGTGTGCGCTGCTCGGGCTTGTGCTGCCCCGCTACGCGAAAAGCGGTGGCGCGGAACCCGTTGTCGGGTTCCGCGCCACCGCGTGTCACTGCTCACGCCTCCTTCGCGGGAGGCGACGAAAGATCCGGGTCAGTTGGACTGGCCGA
The DNA here is from genome assembly GCF_021056305.1 of Actinokineospora sp. PR83. Lineage (NCBI taxonomy): Bacteria > Bacillati > Actinomycetota > Actinomycetes > Pseudonocardiales > Pseudonocardiaceae > Actinokineospora > Actinokineospora sp. PR83. The sequence continues at coordinate 42,176 of NZ_JAJCXD010000079.1, read as the reverse complement.
TCCCGTTGTCGAGGATGCCGCCCTGGCCGCAGATGTCGGTGGCGATGCCCTCGTTCTCGTGCTCACCCGCGGAGCCCACCGGCGCCTGGACGCCGTTGAGGAGCTCCTCCACCGGCACCTGGACACCCAGGACGTTGATGTTGTTGTCGCACACGCTGGCGATGACGTTGACGTTGTGCGCCAGGCTGGTGTTGTCCAGGTTGATCAGACCCACCTGCGAGAGCTCGCTGGAGTCGACCGTGCCGGAGTTGCCCACGCCGTCGTGGCCCTGGGGGGTCGGGAGGTCCGCCTCGGGCGCACCCGCCGTGGTGGCAGAAGCCATACCGCCCAGCATGACCATGCCGGCAGCGGTCGCAGCCACAACGGCACCAAGCTTCTTGATCACTGAAAAGTCCTTTGGTAGTCACTAGCTCATGTACACCGGAGATACAGCCGCTCCGCATCGGCGCGAGGCGCGAACGGGCCCAGGGGCATTTCGGAGTCGGCTGCGAAGCGAACGTACAGCGTCCCCGTGGGGGATTCCAGCGGGATACCCGATCGTGTATTTCTGAACGGGTGGGAGTCGTGAGGACCTGCGGTTTTGTCGTTCCTGCCGGAGTGGATCGGGTACAAAGCGAAGCGGTGGTGCGAAGCTCCACACGGGAGTTCCACACCACCGCTTCACGGCCTTGAGATGACGAAGGCCGACCGATCGTGCCGCGTGCGCGGCTTGATCACTGGCTCAGCTCAGTTGTTCTGGCCGACGCCGCCGTCGAGGATGCCACCGGTGGCGCACAGGTCGGGGACCTCGGCCTCGTTCTCGGACTCGCCCGGGGACAGGATCGGCAGGTTGAGGCCGTTGGCCACGTCCTCGACCGGCACCTGGACGCCCAGGACGTTGATGTTGTTGTCGCACACGCCGACCACAGCGTTGACGTTGTGCAGGATGTCGGTGTTGTTCAGGTTGAGCAGGCCAACCTGGTCGAACTCGCTGTGGTCCACGCTGTCGTCGTTGCCGACCACCGGGCTGGCCGAGGCCATGCCACCGAGCATCACCATGCCTGCGGCGGTGCCAACGGCGATAGCACCCAACTTCTTGAACACAGAAAACTCCTCATTGCATCAATGGATCGGCTTGACTGGCAATCGTCTTACGGGTTCCTTATCGAAGGAAATCCACCGTATCGAGCTGAACCTGACTGCCGTGGAATGAACATACATCGGGCGTTCGGCTAAATCCACTTGGCGACACTATCGTGTGATAGTTGATCACAGAGTAAGGAGGAGCCCCCTCAATCGGGTGAGTCATTACCGGTTCGTGGCGGCGGTGGTCCCGAAGAACATAAAAGTGAATTCACTTTCACCGGTACACCTGATCGACCCGACACCCCCGGGAGGAGCTTGTGTCCTTTGTGGAGGAACGCGGCGGTGGGCCCCCGGTCCGGGGGGCCGCGCCCGGTTCGCCTGCGGGGGCGGTACGCCGCGGGCGGCGCCGGAGCGCCGCCCGCGGTGCATCCCCGCCCGCGGTCAGTTCCCCGCGGTGGCGCTGATGCGGGTGGAGGAGGCGCCCCCGTTCCCGGCGACGTCCTCGCCGCGGAAGTAGGCGACGTCACCGTCCTCGTCCGCGACGGCGATCACGTACTCGCTCACGGCACCCTCGGGGCCTGCGGCCGAGTGGGTCCCCACGAAGGCCGAGCCGTTGTCGTCGTCGTCGTGGCGGTAGCCGTGGTGGTGGTGGTGACCGAAGTGGTCGTTGTCGGTGCTCGCCGCGACCTGGGTGGTCGAGGCGCCCCACGGCCCGGCGACGGACTCCTGGGCCTGGTAGTCGTCCGCCAGGGCGGTTCCCGCGCCACCGAGCGCGAGGGGGACGGCGATGGCACCGGCGACGAACATGCGACGAAGCGAAAGCATGGAATTGCCTCCTACCTGCTGCTGCTGCTTGTGCTATTGACCGATCCCCGCGGTGCGGCGCCGGTGGAAACGGGGCGACGCTCCGCAGGATGTACGTAAATCTGCTTGGCCCCTCCCGCGGTCGCTCAGCGAAATTGCTGTGACCAGGGTCACGCGATTTTGGTGCATGACGGACATTTCCCATCCTGACGTCGAACTACGCGGAGCCGGATTCCGCTGATCAGCGCGTTCGACGCCCCCCGTGGTCACCTGGTCGAATGACGCACCTCCCGGTGGTTTAGCAGGCCCCGACCGGGGCTCGGCCCGCTCGCGCGCCGTCGACGATCGGAGGGTTGGGGGATCGACCCGCGGACTGGATGATGTGGACATGGGAAAGAAGGTCGAGGAGGAGGCGGCGCTCGCCTTCGGGCAGCGGGTCGACGCGGCCGAGGTGGCGGCCAGGGGTCGGGCGCTGCGCGACGAGGTGGGGCACGAGGAGCAGGGGGCGCTGTCGTTGGCCGCCGACCGGCCGAGCGCGGTGGAGTTCGTCGAGGCGAGCAACGCCGGGCGGCTGGCCGAGCTGGTGCCGCTGCGGGTGGGGCGGATGGTGGCCTCGCCGTTCTCCTTCTTCCGGGGCGCGGCCGGGCTGATGGCCGCCGACCTGGCGGCCGGGGTGCGGACCGGCGTGCACGCGCAGCTTTGCGGGGACGCCCACGCGGCCAACATGGGCCTGTTCGGCACGCCCGAGGGCAGGGTCGTGATGGACATCAACGACTTCGACGAGACGGTGCCCGGCCCGTGGGAGTGGGACCTCAAGCGGTTGGCGACCAGCCTGGTGCTGGCGGGCCGGGAGGGCGAGGTCTCCGAGGACGGGTGCCGCAAGGCCGCCGAGGACGTGGTGAAGTCCTACCGCAGGACGCTGAACCGGTTGGCCGAGCAGCCGTTCCTGGAGTCGTGGAGCGCCCTCGGCGACGAGTCGGCGCTGCGCGACGCCGAGGCGGACGCGCTGGAGGACGACTTCGCCAAGGCCGCCAAGAAGGCCGGGCGCAACACCAGTTCCCGGGTGGCGGCGCGGTGGACGCACCGGGCCGACGACGAGTGGCGGTTCGTCCCGGACCCGCCGCTGCTGTCCGCGGTGGACGAGGAGGTCCGGGGGGCGGTCGTCGCCGCGCTGCCGCACTACGTCACCTCGCTGCGGGAGTCCCGGCGCAACCTGGTGCTGCGGTACGGGGTGTCCGACGTGGCGTTCCGGGTGGTCGGGACCGGCAGCGTCGGGTTCCGCAACTACCTGGTCCTGCTGCACGGCAACGGTGACGAGGCGCTGGTGCTCCAGGTCAAGGAGGCGCCCCGGTCGGCGGTGGCCGAGGTGCTCGGCCTGCCGCCCGCCAAGCACGAGGGCAAGCGGGTGGTGCACGGGGCCCGGCTGGTGCAGGCCGAGACCGACATCCTGCTCGGCTGGACGACCGTGCAGGGCAGGCACTTCATCGTCCGCCAGTTCCGCAACCGCAAGGGTGAGATCGACCCGACCGCGCTGGGGCGCGGCCACCTCGACGACTACGGCAGGCTGGCGGGCGCGCTGCTGGCCCGCGCGCACGTGCGCTCGGTGGACCCCCGGCTGCTCGCGGGCTACTGCGGCAAGGACCTCGACGACGCGGTCGGCGGGTACGCGGTGGCCTACGCGGACCGGACCGAGGCCGACCACGCCGAGCTGGTGACCGCCGTGCGGTCCGGTCGGCTGCCTGCCGCCGGCGGGGTCTGACGCGGCGGAGTGTCCGGGCGAAGTGGACAGTTCGTACCAAGTGGACATATTCGGCCAGTCGGTCCACGTGGGCGTGGTCACACCAGCTCGGGAATCGTCAAGCGCTCAAGTATGTTGAGTCTGATTGAACGCTTGACTACCGTGGAGGCGGACGACATGACCATCGACCAGGGCACCCGGGAACTCCGGTTGGCGCAGGAGGCCCAGGACCTGCTGTTCCGGGAGGCCCGCACGGCGAACACCTTCTCCGCCGAGCCGGTGACCGAGGAGCAGGTCCAGGCCATCTACGACCTGGTGAAGTGGGCGCCGACCTCGATGAACACCCAGCCGCTGCGGGTACTGCTGGTGCGCTCGCCGGAGGCCAGGGCCAAGCTCGAACCGCTGATGTCCCCGGGCAACCGGGCCAAGACCGCGAGCGCGCCGCTGGTGGCCGTGCTCGCCGCCGACGTCGACTTCCACGAGCACCTGCCCAGCCAGTTCCCGCACTACCCCGGCGCGAAGGACAACTTCGCCGACGAGGGCGGCCGGGTCGACTTCGCCCGGTTCAACGCGCTGCTGCAGGTCGGCTACTTCATCCTCGGCGTGCGCGCCGCCGGGCTGGCCGCGGGCCCGATGACCGGGTTCGACGCCGCCGGGGTCGACGCGGAGTTCTTCCCCGACGGCAGGCGCCGCTCGCTCGTCGTGGTGAACATCGGCAACCCCGGCGACGACGCCTGGTTCGACCGCAACCCGCGGCTGGGCTACGAGCAGGTCGTCGAGACCGTCTGACGAGAACGGCGAAGGCCCCCGCGGGCAACCCGCGGGGGCCTTCGCCCGGTCGGTCAGTACGTGCCCTGGGTCTGCACGTTCAGCTCGGTGGAGCGGTGGAACTTGGCCAGGTCGGTCCGCGGGTCGTCGATCCGCAGCACGTCGAAGCCCTTGCCCAGGTCCGAGGCGTAGATGTAGCCGTTGTAGTAGTACGCCGACCAGACACCGCCGCTCTCGTCCGGGTCGGCCGCCGGGCCGCGCTCGAAGAAGCCGATCTCCTTCGGCGCCGTGGAGTCGGTGAAGTCGATGATCTGCACGCCGCCCATGTACCAGGCCTGGACCATGATGTCGCGGCCGGGCACCGGCAGCAGCGAACCGTTGTGCGCCACGCAGTTCTCTTCCTCGGTCTGCGTGCGGTTGATCTTGTAGAAGCTCTTGAACTCCAGCGCGCGCCGGTCGCCGCGGCCGGTGATGTCGTAGATGCCGTCGGCGCCGCGGGTCGGACCGATCTCCGGGTTGCAGGTGGCCGCGCCGCCGCCGCCCAGCTCGTCGGTGAACAGGACCTTGGTGCCCGCGTTGTTGAACGTGGCCGAGTGCCAGAACGCGAAGTGCTCGTCGTCCTGCACCCGGCTGATCACCCGGGGCTTCTCCCGGTCGGAGATGTCCATCAGCACGCCGTCGCCCATGCACGCGCCCGCCGCCAGGTCCTTCGCCGGGAAGACGGTGATGTCGTGGCAGCCGGTGGTCGCCGAGGTGTAGCCGGTCTCGATCGTGCCGGAGCGGCCGGGGTTGCCGCCGTCGGGGAACAGGTTCGGGGTGGCCACCAGCGCCGCCGACGCCGGGTCGCGCAGCGGGACCTTGACGATGGAGATGATGTCGTGCGGCGGCTGGCACTTGCTCAGGCTCGCCGCCGGGCTGTAGGACGAGACGTAGAGGTAGACGTCCTTGTTCTTCTTGCCCGGCACCAGCGTGTGCGTGTGCGAGCCGCAGGCGGTCTCGACCGCGGTGACGTAGCGCGGGTTGCGCTTGTCGCTGATGTCGAAGACCTTGATGCCCTCCCAGTACGGCTTGGTGCCGTCGCTCTGGGCCACCGAGTTGCAGGAGGCGTCGCTGCGCCGCGAGTCGGTCGACAGGAACAGCAGGTTCCCGCTCACCGAGACGTCGTTCTGCGACCCCGGGCAGAGCACCTGGCTGGTGATGGTCGGGCGCTCGGGGGTCTTGATGTCGTAGATGGTGAAGCCGAGGTAGTTGCCCGCGATGGCGTAGTCGCCGGTGAAGGCCAGGTCGGTGCCGACGGAGCTGGGCCCACCCAGCGGCGCGGTGGCCGGGATGTTGGCGACGTGCCGGACGTTCGGGCTGGTCACGATCTCATCGGCGGCGGGGAAAGCCCCCTGGGCGCTCGCCGAGGTCACCCCCGCGAGGGTCGACAGGGTCAGCGCGGCGGCACCCAGTACCGCTGTGGCCGACAGTCGTCGGGTGGAAGGCACGAGTAGCCCCTCTCGTGGAATGCGGAGACCGCAGTATGACTTCCCGGCCGGGCCTCGGACCAGCCACCAAGGTGGGATGTTTTCACCAGTTATGGGCGTCTTGTAGCCCCTGTCCGTGAACGGGTAGCGTCGGTGATCGTTGCTGGTGAGGGGAGTTGCGACGTGCGATGGCGACTGGTCGCGGCCTGTGCCGCCGCGCTGGCGGGCCTGACCGGGGCCGCCGGGTGCGCCACCGACGAGGCCCCGGCGAACCCGGTCGTCCAACCGGGACTGCCGGGCGAGGGGAACCGGACGCTGTCGGCGGAGGAGGCCGCCTCGAACGCCGCCGCCACCCCGCCGAACGAGGCCGACTACGCCTACGCGCGGGACATGGTCGCCCACCACCGCCAGGCGCTGGTGATGACCGCGCTGGTCCCCGACCGCGGCGCCGACCCCACCGTCAAGGCCTTCGCCACCCGGATCGCCGACACCCAGGGCCCCGAGGTGGACATGATGAACCGCTGGCTCACCAGGAACGGGCAGCCCGCGGTCGCCGAGCACGAGGGGCACGGCGGGCACGGCTCGCACCACGCGATGCCCGGCATGGCCACCGAGGAGCAGCTGGCGGCGCTGGCCGCCGCGTCCGGTCCGGCCTTCGACAGGCTGTTCCTGGAGCTGATGATCCGCCACCACGAGGGCGCGATCAGCATGGCCGACACCGTGCGCCGCTCCGGCTCCGACGTCCTGGTGCAGGAGATGGCCGACAACGTCGTGGCCGAGCAGTCCGACGAGGTCGCCAGGATGCGCGGCATGCTGGGGGCGTGAACGACCACTCCGCCAAGCCCGACCTGTCCGCCAAGCCCGTCCTGGTCGGCGAGCGGGTCCGCCTCGAACCCCTCGGCCCCGAGCACGTGGACGACCTGCTCGGCATGGTCACCGACCCCGCCCTCGACCGGCTGACCGGCACGCGCACCACCTTCACCCGCGAGCAGCTCGTGGCCTGGTGCGGCTCCCGCGCCGAGCAGGACGACCGCCTGGACTTCGCCGTCGTCGACCCGGTGGGCGGGGAGTTCCTCGGCGACCTGGCGGTCAACGACTGGGACCCGGACAACCTGGTGGCGGGCCTGCGCATCGCGCTGCGGGAGCAGCACGGCCGCGGCCTGGGCAGCGAGGCGCTGCGGCTGGTCCTCGACCACCTCTTCGACGTCGTGGGCGCGCACCGGGTGGGCCTGGAGGTCGTCGAGTACAACGAGCGCGCTGTCGCCGCCTACCGCAAGGTCGGGTTCCGCGAGGAGGGCAGGCTGCGGCAGGCCTGGCTGTGGGACGGCGAGCGGTACGACGTCATCGTCATGGGCGTGTTGTCCACAGACCGGCAAACCGGGGCGCGGGCCGTCGGGGCGGGTCGTTAACATCAACGCCGACCCGACACCGCTGACCTGCCCGGGTCGGCCCCGCACCGAGGAGTACACCGTGTCCCAGCCGCAGCCCGTCGCCGTCGCCCCCGCATCGAGCGTGGTGGTGAAGGCGGGCACCACCGCGGGCGCGGCCGTCCGGGAGGCGGGTCTGCCCGGCAAGGGGCCGGACGCGGTGGTCGTCGTGCGCGACCCCGGCGGCCAGTTGCGCGACCTGTCCTGGACGCCGTCGGCGGACACCGAGGTCGAGGCCGTGGCCGCGAACACCCCGGACGGGCGCTCGGTCATCCGGCACTCCTGCGCGCACGTGCTGGCCCAGGCCGTGCAGCAGCAGTTCCCCGAGGCCAAGCTGGGCATCGGCCCGCCGGTGCGCGACGGCTTCTACTACGACTTCGCCGTCGACCGGCCGTTCACCCCGGAGGACCTGCAGGCGCTGGAGAAGCGCATGAAGGCCATCATCAAGGGCTCGCAGCGGTTCTCCCGGCGGGTGGTCGAGTCGGTCGAGGCCGCCAAGACCGAGCTGGCGGCCGAGCCGTTCAAGCTGGAACTGGTCGACCTCAAGAGCAGCGACACCAACGCTGTGGACACCACTGAAATCATGGAGGTCGGCGGCGGCGAGCTGACCATCTACGACAACCTCGACCCGCGCAGCGGCGAGCAGGTGTGGGGTGACCTGTGCCGCGGCCCGCACGTGCCGACCACCAAGCACATCCCCGCCTTCAAGCTGACCCGCGTCGCGGCGGCGTACTGGCGCGGCAACGACAAGAACCCCCAGCTCCAGCGCATCTACGGCACCGCGTGGGAGTCGCAGGAGGCGCTCGACGCGCACCTGGAACTGCTCGCCGAGGCCGAGCGGCGCGACCACCGCAGGCTGGGGGTGGAGCTGGACCTGTTCAGCTTCCCCGACGAGATCGGCTCCGGGCTGGCGGTGTTCCACCCCAAGGGCGGGGTCGTGCGCCGGGCCATGGAGGACTACTCGCGGCAGCGGCACGAGGAGGCGGACTACGAGTTCGTCTACTCCCCGCACATCACCAAGGGCACCCTGTTCGAGACCTCCGGGCACCTCGACTGGTACCGCGACGGCATGTACCCGGCCATGCACCTCGACGCCGAGTACAACGAGGACGGCACGGTCCGCAAGCCCGGCCAGGACTACTACCTCAAGCCGATGAACTGCCCGTTCCACGACCTGATCTTCCGCTCCCGCGGCCGGTCCTACCGCGAGCTGCCGCTGCGGATGTTCGAGTTCGGCTCGGTCTACCGCTACGAGAAGTCCGGCGTCGTCCACGGCCTGACCCGCGTGCGCGGCATGACGCAGGACGACGCGCACATCTTCTGCACCCAGGACCAGGTGCAGGAGGAGCTGAAGTCGCTGCTGACGTTCGTGCTCGACCTGCTGCGCGACTACGGCCTCGACGACTTCTACCTGGAGCTGTCGACCCGCAACGACGAGAAGTTCGTCGGCTCCGACGAGGTGTGGGCCCAGGCCACGGAGACCCTGCGCATCGCCGCGGAGGACTCCGGCCTGGAGCTGGTCCCGGACCCGGGCGGCGCGGCGTTCTACGGCCCCAAGATCTCCGTGCAGGCCCGCGACGCCCTCGGCCGCACCTGGCAGATGTCGACCATCCAGCTCGACTTCAACCTGCCGGAGCTCTTCGAGCTGGAGTACACCGCCCCGGACGGCTCCCGGCAGCGGCCGGTCATGATCCACCGGGCGCTGTTCGGCTCCATCGAGCGGTTCTTCGGGGTGCTCACCGAGCACTACGCGGGCGCGTTCCCGGCGTGGCTGGCCCCGGTGCAGGCCGTGGGCATCCCGATCGCCGACGAGCACTCCGAGCACCTGCTGGCGGTGGCCAAGGAGCTGCGGTCGCACGGCATCCGGGTCGAGGTCGACCTGTCCGACGACCGGATGCAGAAGAAGATCCGCAACCACACCCTGCAGAAGGTCCCGTTCCTGCTGGTGGCGGGTGGCAAGGACGTGGAATCGGGCTCGGTGTCGTTCCGGTTCCGCGACGGCTCGCAGCTCAACGGGGTGCCGGTGGCCAAGGCCGTGGACGCCGTCCGGGCCTGGGTGGCCGGTCGGGAGAACGCCTCGCCGTCGTCGGAGACCTTCGTCGTACCGGAGTGAGTTCCGCGGCGTGCCCCACGGATCGGCCGGGCTCTAGGATCGGTGCATGGTCGATCCGGAGCTCGTCCCCCAGGAGGGTGTCGGCATTCCCGACGCGTTGCAGCGGTTGTGGACACCGCACCGGATGGCCTACATCCAGGGGGAGGGCAAACCCCGGGGGGACACCGCCGCCGGGTGCCCGTTCTGCGGGCTGGTGGAGCTGGACGACGCCGACGCGCTGATCGTGGCGCGGGGCAAGACCGTCTACGCGGTGCTCAACCTCTACCCGTACAACCCGGGGCACCTGATGGTGGTGCCCTACCGGCACGTGGCGGACTACGCGGACCTCACCGCTGAGGAGACCGTCGAGCTGGCCGAGTTCACCCAGCACGCCATGCGGGTGGCCCGGCGGGTCTCGGCGCCGCACGGGTTCAACCTGGGGATGAACCAGGGGGTGGTGGCCGGGGCGGGGATCGCCGCGCACCTGCACCAGCACTTGGTGCCCCGGTGGGGCGGGGACGCGAACTTCATGCCGGTGATCGGGCACACGAAGGTGCTGCCGCAGCTGCTGGGGCAGACGCGGCAGATGCTCGCGGACGCTTGGCAGGACTAGGCCGCGACCTCTGTCTCCGGGCTCCGTCGCCGGGCCTGTGGTTCGGCGTGCCGTGGTTCAAGGGCCGGGAGTTTTGGGGGCGTGCCCGGGTGGGTGGATCTGCTCGGGCGGGGCCCCTACAGCGATCATGTGCCCGGTGTGACCGAGTGGGGCGAAAAGAGTGCCCCACTGCCCAGGCAGGCTTGCACATGATCGCTTCCCCCACCCAAGCACATCCACCCACCCGGGCATTTGGTCACCGGGCCGGCGGTGTGTTGGGTGGCTGGTTTTCGCTGCGCCGGTGGGGTTCCGGGTGGCTGGCCGTCCGGCTGCTGGTTGGTGAGGTGGTCGGGGGCTGCGCCGGCGGGGTTCGGGGTGGTTGGTGGGGGTTCGGGCGCCGGGCAGGTCTGGGGGTACCCCGGCCGACCGGTCCGGGGACCGGTCGGCCGCGCGGGGGTCACGCCGTGCGGAGGACGGCCTCGACCTCGATGTGGATGTCGACCTTGTCACCGACGACGATGACGCCGTTCTGCAGGCCTTCGAAGTTGACGCCGAAGTCCTTGCGGTTGATCTGGGTCTTGGCGGAGAAGCCTGCCCGGGTGCCGCCGTAGGCGTCCGGGCCGAAGCCGTTGAGCTCGAAGTGCAGGGGGACGGTCTTGGTGACGCCCTTGAGGGTCAGTTCGCCGTTGAGGACGTAGCCGTCGCCGTCCTCCTGGAAGCCGGTGGCCGTGTAGGTCAGCTCCGGGTGGTTCTCGACGTCGAAGAAGTCCGAGGACTTGAGGTGGCCGTCGCGGTCGGCGTTGTAGGTGTTGATCGTGCTGAGGTCGATCTTCACCTGCACGCTGGAGGTGGCCGGGTCCTCGGTGGTGACGATGTGGCCGGAGACGCCGTCGAAGCGGCCCTTCACCTTGCTGACCGCCATGTGCCGCACGGAGAAGCCCACCTCCGAGTGCACGGCGTCGATGTCCCACGTGCCCGCGACGAAGTTCGGGATCTGGGTGAGTGCGGTGGTCATGGTTGCCCCTTCCGGTTGTTGAACGCTTTATTAAGCGTTCAACGAGCAACGTACACGCATGCGGTTGAGAGTTCAACCAGGGGGTACGCTGGGGGCATGGCTGAGGAGACGCGGTGGCTGGACGACGCCGAGCGGGACGTCTGGCGGACGTTCATCACCATGACGAGCGCGCTCACCGACTCGCTCGACCGCCAGCTCCAGCGGGACGCGAAGATGCCCTACACCTACTACGAGATCCTGGTGGTGCTGTCCGAGGCACCCCGGCGCGAGCTGCGGATGAGCGAGCTGGCGGGACTGCGCGGGTCCTCCCGCAGCAGGCTCTCCCACGCGGTGTCCAGGCTGGAGGAGGCGGGTTGGGTCGAGCGGCGGGAGTGCCCGACCGACAAGCGCGGGCAGCTCGCCGTGCTCACCGACGCCGGGTTCGCCGCGCTGGCGGCGGCCGCCCCCGGGCACGTGACCGCCGTGCGGGAATCGCTGTTCGACCGGCTCACCGCCGAGCAGGTCCGGGTGCTGGGCGAGATCAGCGCGGCCGTCCTCGGCGGCCTCGACCCGGACATGCTGCTGCCGGGCAACCACCCGCCCGACCCGGCGCGCGGCTGTGGCGGTGGGCACGTCGCCGAGCCCCCGCACACCCCTGAGGTGGGGCGGCCCGAGGTCGGCGCCGACACCTGAGCGGGTGGGGGGCGCCCGGGCCGGGGCGGGCCGGTTAGGCTGCGGGCACCAGGTCGTCTTGCCGGTTAGGTGTCCCCGACAGACTCATGCTCAACATCTTCGCCCGTGCCTCGGTCTCGCGCGCCACCGATCCCGTCGGGGCGTGGCTGGTCCGCCTCGGCCTCACCCCCAACGCCATGACCCTCTTCGGCACGGCGGGTGCCGTCGCGGGCGCCCTGTGGCTGTTCCCCACCGGTCACCTGCTCGCCGGGACCTTCGTGGTGTGGGGCTTCGCCATGTTCGACCTCATCGACGGCTCGATGGCCCGGGCCCTGGGCGGGGGCACGCGCTTCGGCGCGGTCCTCGACGCCAGTTGCGACCGCCTCGCCGACGGAGCCCTGTTCAGCGCCATCACCTGGTACCTGTTCACCGTGGTCGACCACCCGGTGCTCGCGGTGGCCGCGCTGCTCAACCTGGTGCTGTCGCAGGTCGTCTCCTACGTCAAGGCGCGCGCCGAGGCCTCCGGGCTCAGCGCCGACGGCGGGCTCGTCGAGCGCGCCGAACGCCTGATCATCACCCTGGTCGGCACCGGGCTCACCGGGCTGGGCGTCCCGTACGCCATCGACGTCGCACTGTGGCTGTGCGCGGTCGGCTCGGTCATCACCGTCGTGCAGCGGCTGCTCGCGGTCCGCCGCGCCGCCGAGGGGGCCGCCGCGTGAGCGGGCTCGCCGCCGCCGCGTACGGCCTGGGCTGGCGCCTCGTGCGGCTGCTGCCCGAGGCCGCGGCCAAGACCCTGTTCCGCGCCGGTGCCGACTGGGCCGCCCGCCGCGGCGGGCCAGGGGCGCGGCGGCTGCGCGCCAACCTCGCCAGGGTCGTGCCGCAGGCCGGGCCGGAGGAACTCGACGCGCTGGTCCGCGAGGGCCTGCGGTCCTACGCCCGGTACTGGATGGAGACCTTCCGGCTGCCGACGATGGACGTCACCGCGATCCACGCGAACGTCGCCGCCAACATCACCGGCGCCGAGTACATCACCGCGGGCCTGGCCGAGGGCAACGGCGTGGTGATCGCGCTGACCCACTCGGGCAACTGGGACGCCGCGGGCACCTGGCTGGTCCGCGAGCACGGGTCGTTCACCACGGTCGTCGAGCGGCTCAAGCCCGAATCGCTGTTCGAGAAGTTCGTCGCCTACCGCGAATCGTTGGGCTTCGAGATCCTGCCCGCCGAGGGCGGCGCCCGGATGGCCTCGGTGGTGATGGCCGAGCGGCTGCGCGAGAACCGGGTCGTCTGCCTGGTCGGCGACCGCGACCTGAGCCCGCGCGGCATCCCGGTCACCTTCTTCGGCCAGCCCGCCCAGCTACCCGCGGGCCCGGCCTACCTGGCCGCGCGCACCGGCGCGGTGCTGCTGCCCGCGGGCGTGTGGTTCACCGACGACGGCTGGGCCGTGCGCATCCACCCGCCGGTCCCGGTGGGCGGGGTCAAGGGCATCCCGGCCGCCACCCAGGCGCTGGCCGACGTGTTCGCCGCCGACATCGGCTCGCACCCGGCCGACTGGCACATGCTGCAACCGGTGTGGACCGCGGACAAGGAAGCCGCCAGGGCCGCGGCGGCCGGGGAAAGCGCGCGGTGAGGGTCGGCATCGTCTGCCCGTACTCGTTCGACGTCCCGGGCGGGGTGCAGGCCCACGTGCTCGACCTGGCCAGGGCGCTGACCGGGCTCGGCCACGAGGTCGACGTGCTCGCCCCGGCCGACGAGGACACCGAGCTGCCGGACTTCGTGCACCCGGCGGGTCGGGCGGTGGCGATCAAGTACAACGGCTCGGTCGCCCGGCTGGCCTTCGGCCCGGTGTCCTACGCCAGGGTCCGGCGCTGGATCCACGACCACGACTTCGACGTGCTGCACCTGCACGAGCCGACCGCGCCCAGCCTGTCCATGCTGGCCATGATGATCGCCGACGGCCCGATCGTGGCCACCTTCCACACCTCCACCCCGCGCTCGCGCACGCTCAGCGCGTTCCAGTCGGTGCTGCAACCGTTCCTGGAGAAGATCACCGCCCGGATCGCGGTGTCCGAGCTGGCCAGGCGGGTGCAGGTCGAGCACCTCGGCGGCGACGCGGTGGAGATCCCCAACGGCGTCGACGTGGGCTTCTTCCGCGACGCCGAACCGCTGCCCGGCTACCCGAGGGCGGGCGGCACGATCGGCTACGTCGGCCGCTACGACGAACCGCGCAAGGGCATGCCGGTGCTGCTCGACGCGCTGCGCCTGCTCGACGACCTGCCCGACCTGCGGGTGCTGGTGGTCGGCCGGGGCGACGAGGAGGAGCTGCGGCGCGCGGCCGGGCCGTGGGCGGACCGCATCGACCTGCTCGGGCAGGTCGACGACCCGACCAAGGCCCGCGCGCTGCGCAGCGTGGACGTCTACTGCGCCCCCAACACCGGCGGGGAGAGCTTCGGCATCATCCTCACCGAGGCCATGTCGGCGGGCACGGCCGTGGTCGGCAGCGACCTCGACGCCTTCCGCCGGGTGCTGCTCGACGGCCGCGCGGGCGTGCTCACCGCCGTCGGCGACCCGGCGTCGCTGGCGGCCGGGCTGCGCTCGGTGCTGACCGACCCCGCCCGCCGCGCCGCGCTGGTGGCCGAGGCGAACGAGCGGGTCACCGCGTTCGACTGGTCGGTGGTCGCCAGGCAGGTGCTGCGCGTCTACGAGCAGGCGGCGGCGGCCGTCCCGCGCGCGGTCGGGGAGGTCGGGTGAGCGGGTTCGGCCTGGCCATCCTGCTGGCCGGGCTCGCGTTGCTGGTCGTGCTGGGGAGCTGGCTGGTGGGCACGGCCAACCGGCTCGACCGGCTGCACGTGCGCACCGACGCCGCGTGGGCGGCGCTCGACGCGGCCCTGGCCCGCCGCGCCGTCGTCGCCAGGACCGTCGCCGGGACGCTCGAACCCCGGGCGGGCGACCGGCTGCGGGTGCTGGCCGACCGCGCCGAACGGGCGCCCCGCCCCGAGCGCGAACCGGCCGAGAACGCGCTGACCAGGGAACTCGCCGGGGTCGACCGCCATTCCACCCCGCTGGTGCTGGCCGCGGAACTGGTCGACGCCGAACACCGGGTCGTCATCGCCCACCGCGTGCACGGCGACGCCGTGCGCGACACGCTGGCGCAGCGGCGGCGCCGGGTGGTGCGCTGGTTCAAGCTGGCGGGCACCGCGCCGCAACCGGCCTACCTGGAGATCGCCGAACCGCAGCCCGCCGACCTGCCGCGCCCCCGCCCGGCGGCCAGGGTGGTCCTGCTCGACGCCGCCGACCGGGTGCTGCTGTTCCACGGCCACGACCCGGCCGACCCGGGGGACTCGTACTGGTTCACCGCGGGCGGCGGCGTCGAACCGGGGGAGGACCTGCGCGGCGCGGCCGTGCGCGAACTGCGCGAGGAGACCGGGGTGGCGCTGGCGCCGGACGCGCTGACCGGCCCGGTCTGGCGGCGGCGGGTGGCGTTCAGCTTCGAGGGCCGCAACTACGACGGCGAGGAGTGGTTCTTCCTCGCCCGCCTGCCCGAGGGCGCGGAGGTCAGCACGGACGGCTTCACCGAGCTGGAGGCCCGCACCATCGTCGAACACCGCTGGTGGACCGCCCAGGACCTGCGGGAGACCCCGGACACGGTGTACCCGGTGCAGCTGGCCGAACTCCTGCCGGACCTGCTCGACGAGACCTGGTCCGGTTCGCCGAGGACGGTCCGCTGAACCACGAAGTGGCCTGGTGGAATAGCGGCGGATTGGCCTCGGTGAGCGGGCCACCTCGGACGTAGTGTCGGGGGAGCGGCGGTGTGCCGCCACCCCCGACGAGAACTGGAAGGGCCCTCCCGTGTCCGAAACGCAGACCGCACCCGAGACCGGCACCACCCGCGTCAAGCGCGGCATGGCCGAGATGCTCAAGGGCGGCGTCATCATGGACGTGGTCAACGCCGAGCAGGCGAAGATCGCCGAGGACGCGGGCGCGGTGGCCGTCATGGCGCTGGAGCGGGTCCCCGCCGACATCCGCGCCCAGGGCGGCGTCTCCCGGATGAGCGACCCGGACATGATCGACGGCATCATCGCCGCGGTGTCCATCCCGGTCATGGCCAAGGCCCGCATCGGCCACTTCGTCGAGGCCCAGGTCCTGCAGTCGCTGGGTGTGGACTACATCGACGAGTCCGAGGTCCTCACCCCCGCCGACTACAGCAACCACATCGACAAGTGGGCCTTCACCGTCCCCTTCGTCTGCGGTGCCACCAACCTCGGCGAGGCCCTGCGCCGCATCACCGAGGGCGCGGCCATGATCCGCTCCAAGGGCGAGGCGGGCACCGGCGACGTCTCCAACGCCACCACCCACATGCGCAAGATCCGCGGCGAGATCCGCAGGCTCACCTCGCTGCCCGAGGACGAGCTGTACGTGGCGGCCAAGGAGCTCCAGGCCCCGTACGAACTCGTCCGCGAGATCGCCCGCACCGGCAAGCTCCCGGTCGTCCTGTTCACCGCGGGCGGCATCGCCACCCCCGCCGACGCGGCGATGATGATGCAGCTCGGCGCCGAGGGCGTCTTCGTCGGCTCCGGCATCTTCAAGTCCGGCAACCCCGCCCAGCGCGCGGAGGCCATCGTCAAGGCCACCACCTTCCACGACGACCCCGACGTGATCGCCAAGGTCAGCCGCGGCCTCGGCGAGGCCATGGTCGGCATCAACGTCGAGGACATCGCCCAGCCCCACCGCCTGGCCGAGCGCGGCTGGTAGTCGGAGCTTCCCGGGTGGGCGGTCGGATCGGTCCGACCGCCCACCCGGTGTCATGTGGACGGTCGACCCGCGCGGAGCCGATCAGTTGTGCTCGGACACCAGTGCGGCCGTGGTCCCGGCCTCCAGGGCCTCGAACACGTGCGGCAGGTCGCCCGGGTAGCTCATGAAGTCCCCCGGCAGCAGTTCCACCGGCGCCTCCGCGGGGCCCACCAGCGCCCGCCCCGTGCACAGCACCACGTGCTCCACCACCCCCGGCATGTGCGGGTCGGAGACCCGCCGGGAGCCCGGCTCGCTGGACACCAGGTAGATGTCGCGCCGGGCGTGCGGGGGGCTGGCCGAGAGCAGGGCGGTCCGGTACTCGGCCTGTTCCGACCGGACGGCGGGCCCTTCCCCGCGCCGGATCACCTGGACCGGTGTGCAGGGTGGGTCCACGAGCCTGCTGAAGGGGACGTCCAGGGCCAGGCTCAGGGCCCACAGCGTCTCGATGCTCGGGTTGCCCGCGCCCGACTCCAGTTGCGAGAGGGTCGACTTGGCGACTCCCGCGCGCTTGCCGAGTTCGCTCAGCGACAGGCCCACGCGTTCGCGTTCGCGCCGCAGTGAGCGGGCGATGATCTCGCGTGGTGCGCCCCGGTCCGGCATCGCCACCTCGTTCGGCACATCGGTCCGACCGTTCTCCTTGACGAACGATCGGTGTGTGTCCATGCTAGTGGCCATGCGTTCGTTGTGGCGAACACTCGATCCGGAGACCCTGCGGGGGATCGCGGCGATCGCGGGGTCGGCGGCGGTCAGCGGTGCCTCGTTCGGGGCCATCGCCGTGGCCACCGGGCAACCGCTGTGGGTGCCGATCGCCATGTCCACCCTGGTCTTCGCCGGTGGGTCGCAGTTCCTCGCCGTCGGGGTGCTGGCGAGCGGGGGTGGGCCGGTGGCCGCTGTGCTCGGCGGGCTGGTGCTCAACGCGCGGCACCTGCCGTTCGGGCTGGCCGTGGGGCACCTCGTGGGGCGCGGGCGGGTCGCGCGGGTGGTCGGGAGCCACCTGCTGGTCGACGAGTCGGTGGCGTTCGCCTTGGCGCAGCGTGATCCCGGGCAGGCCCGCGCCGCGCTCTGGGGGTGCGGCGCGGGCCTGTTCGCGGGGTGGAACCTGGGGACCCTGCTCGGCGCGCTGGTCGGTGACCTGATCGCCGACCCGGCCGCCCTGGGGTTGGACGTGGTGTTCCCGGTGGTGCTGCTGGCGCTGGTGCTGCCGGTGCTCACCGGGTCGGAGCGGCACGGCAAGCTGCGGCCGGTGCTGGTGGGTGCGGTGGTGGCGTTGGCGACGACGCCGTTCCTGCCCGCCGGTGTGCCGGTGCTGCTGTCCCTGGTCGGGCTGTTCGCGGTGCCCCGGCGCGCGGCGGCGGCGACGTGATGGTCGTGGCGATCCTGCTGCTCGCCGCCGGGACGTTCGCCTTCCGGTACGGCGGGACCGTGCTGCGCGAGCGGGTCGACCTGCCCGAGCGCGTGCGCGAACTGCTCTCCACCGCCGCGCTGGTGCTGCTGGTGGCCCTCGCCTCGACCGCCGCGCTGGCCAAGGGGCAGTCCTTCGCCGGGTGGGCGCTGCCCGCGGGGGTGGTCGTCGGCGGGGTGTTGGCGTGGCGGAAGGTGCCGTTCCTCGTCGCGGTGGTGGCGGGGGCGGGCACGGCCGCCCTGCTGCGGCTGGCCGGGGTGTCCTGACTAGGCTGGTGGACCGGCCGGGGTGGCCGGGGCGGCAGGAGGATGGACGAGGGTGTCGGACGGTCGACCGCTGATCGGGGTGCTGGCGCTGCAGGGCGACGTGCGCGAGCACACCGCCGCGCTGGAGTCCGGTGGCGCGCGCACGCTGGCGGTCCGCCGGGTCGGGGAACTCGCCGACGTCGACGGGCTGGTCATCCCCGGCGGGGAGTCGACCACCATCTCCCGGCTGCTGCAGACCTTCGACCTGCTGGAGCCGCTGCGCGCCCGGCTGGCCGACGGGATGCCCGCCTACGGTTCCTGCGCCGGGATGATCCTGCTCGCCGAGAAGGTCCTCGACGGCCGACCCGACCAGCAGCAGCTCGGCGGGATCGACATGACCGTCCGCCGCAACGCCTTCGGCAGGCAGGTGGACTCGTTCGAGGCCGACCTCGACCTGGCCGGACTCGACAGCGCGGCCGGGAAGATCCATGCTGTGTTCATCCGCGCACCCTGGGTCGAGGCGGTGTCGACCGGGGTCGACGTGCTCGCGACCGTGCCGGACACCCCGGCGGCGGGTGCCGCCGCCGGTAGGATCGTGGCCGTTCGACAGGGACCCGTGCTGGCGACCGCGTTCCACCCGGAGCTGACCGGCGACACCCGGGTGCACCGCCTGTTCGTGGACGTCGTCCGCGGCCGGGCCTGAAGCAGACACGCCTGAGTTACAGACGGAGGAGAGATGAGCGGCCACTCCAAGTGGGCGACAACCAAGCACAAGAAGGCCGCCCTCGACGCCAAGCGTGGCAAGCTCTTCGCGAAGCTGATCAAGAACATCGAGGTCGCGGCGCGGACCGGCGGCGGTGACCCGGAGGGCAACCCGACGCTGTTCGACGCCATCCAGAAGGCGAAGAAGAACTCCGTCCCGCTCGACAACATCGAGCGCGCCCGCAAGCGCGGCGGCGGCGAGGAGGCGGGCGGCGCCGACTGGCAGACGATCATGTACGAGGGCTACGGGGCCAACGGCGTCGCGGTGCTCATCGAGTGCCTCACCGACAACCGCAACCGGGCCGCGAGCGAGGTCCGCACCGCGATGACCCGCAACGGCGGTTCGATGGCCGACCCCGGCTCGGTGTCGTACATGTTCAACCGCAAGGGCGTCGTGGTCATCCCGAAGAACGACCTGTCCGAGGACGACGTGCTGATGGCCGTCCTGGACGCGGGCGCCGAGGAGGTCAACGACCTCGGCGACACCTACGAGATCCTCTCCGAGGCCACCGACATGGTCGCGGTGCGCACCGCGGTGCAGGAGGCGGGCTACGACTACGAGTCCGCCGACGCCAGCTTCGTGCCGTCCCTGACCGTCGAGCTGGAGGCGGAGGGGGCGCGCAAGATCTTCAAGCTGATCGACGCCCTCGAAGACTGCGACGACGTCCAGAACGTGTACGCGAACTTCGACGTGTCCGACGCCGTCATGGCCGAGGTGGACTGATTTCTGGTCTCATGGAGGCCCGGGCGCGCTGCGCCCGGGCCTTCGTCGTCTGAACCGCCCCCACCGAGTCCCCGCCCGGTCCCCAGAGGAGTCCCCGATGTCGCTGGACCACATCTCCGAGGAGGAGGCGGCGCTGCGCGAGTGGCTGCTGGCCACCTGCGAATCCGACGGGCACGCGGTGATCGAGGTCGAGGGCGACGAGTTCGGCGCCCCCTACGCCTTCTCCGTCGGCGCCTGGCGCTGCTTCGGCGCCCCCGAGGCGGTGGTGGTCGGCCTGCCCAAGGACATGGCCCGCCCGCTGATCGACCTCTACGTCCGCCGCGTCGCCACGGGGGAGCGCCTCTTCCCCGGCCTGCCCTACCTGGACTTCTTCGACGGCACACCGCTGGTGGTCGAGCGGGTCCACCAGGCGTTCTACCCCGAGTACCTCGGCAGCGCGATGCTGCTCTACCCGTCCGGGCAGTTCCCCGCGCTCCAGTTGATCGTCGCCACCCCGGAGGGCCACTTCCCGTGGAGCCGCCGCGCCCCGGCGGGCTTCGCCGACTGGCAGCCGGTGCTCACCGACTCGGGCCTGCCGGAGAGCTGGCGCCCGGGGATCGACGGTCCCTAGCGGGTCAGCCGGGTGATCAGCTCGTGGTGCTCCGGGAACTCCGCGAGCAGGGCCGCGCGCTCGGGGAAGTGCACGGTGTCGTCGGTGTAGGGCGGGACGACGACCGTGCCGACCAGCGACCACTCCGGGGTCTCCGATGCCTGCCACACCCCGGCCGGGACCACCAGTTGCGGGCGCTGACCGGCCACGACGTCCGGACCCAGCACGGTCGAGCGCAGGCCCTCGGGGCCCAACAGGTGCACGGTCAGCGGGGAACCGGCGTGGAAGGCGTACAGCTCCGGGTGGTCGAGCCGGTGCCATGCGGAGAACTCCGGGGCGACAAGCAGGTAGTGGATCGCGGAGAACGCCTCGTCGCGCCAGGACTGGCTCCAGCGGCCGCCCTCCACCGGCAGCGGTTCGAGGCCGAGCGCGGCGGTGATCTCCTCCGGTGTCACGCGGCGATCATGCCGGAACGGCCCTCCCGGCCTGTCGGGGTGCCTCGCTAGGCTCGGGCGGCCCGTCCCCCCTGGAGGTCTCACCGCTGTGACCGCGCCCGCACAACCGCCGCGCCCGCGCGACATGTCCGAGGACGAGCTGGGGTTCTGCCCGCAGCCCGCGGTGCGCTGGCTGGCGCCGAAGGTCCTGATCAGCACCGGCGTGCAGTCGCTGATCGCGTCGATCTTCGGCTCCTACGCCGACAAGCGCGAACTCCAGGGTTCGCTGCCCTCGGAGGTCCACCGCTTCTCCCAGGGGACCGACGAGGCGGGTGAGTTCTGGTTCGACTTCGTCGCCGACCTCGGCGACGGGTTCGACGCGACCTTCTCGGTGGCCTCCCTGCTCGCCGCGGAAACCCTCGACCTGCCCGGGGTGGGCCCGCTGCCGCGCGGGCGGCTGCTGGTCATGGGCGGCGACGAGGTGTACCCCTCCGCGTCCACCCGCGCCTACGAGGACCGCACCAAGGGCGTCTACAAGGCGGCGCTGCCGGTGGCCCGCGGCGAGGCGCCCACGCTGTTCGCCCTGCCGGGGAACCACGACTGGTACGACGGCCTGACCGCCTTCCTGCGGGTCTTCGCCCAGCAGCGGGCCATCGGCGGCTGGCAGACCGCGCAGCGCCGCTCGTACTTCGCCGTGGAGCTGCCGCGGCGGTGGTGGCTGTTCGCCATCGACACCCAGTTCGACGACTACGTCGACAGCCCGCAGTTGGAGTACTTCCGCCAAGCCGCCGAGGACCTGCGCCCCGGCGACGGGGTGATCCTCTGCACGCCGACCCCGGTGTGGGTGGACGCGGGCTCCGGGCGCGAACCCGGCGGCTACGACACCGTCGAGTTCTTCGACCGGGAGGTCGTCCGCCCGCACGGCGCCGAGATCCGGGTGATGCTCTCCGGCGACAAGCACCACTACGCCCGCTACGCCGAGGACGGCGGCGACCGGCAGCGGATCACCGCGGGCCACGGCGGCGCCTACCTGACCGCCACGCACGCCCTGCCCGCGCACCTGCGACTGCCCCCGCCGCAGTCGCGGGTCCGGGAGAAGGCCGAGCCGGTCGACTTCAGCCTCGCCACCCGCTACCCCAGGCGGATGGCCTCCGAGCGGTTCGCCGCGGGGATCTTCCGGCTGCCCTGGCGCAACCCCGGCTTCTGGGGCCTGACCGGCGCCCTCCAGACCGCCATGACGCTCGCGATCCTCTACGGGCTGGTGGAGACGCTGGGCACGCAGCGGCAGAAGGGGTTCTTCGGGCTGGTCGCGAGCTGGACGCCCGCGCTGATCGTCGCCGTGGTGCTGCTGCTCGGCGGCACCGCGTTCGCCAAGATCGAGCGCTCGCACGGCGGGCCCACCGCCACGGTCGCAGGCATCCTGCACGCCCTCGCGCACATCGGGTTGAGCACCGCCTGGGCCTTCGTCGTCATCTGGCTCTACACCCGGGTCCTGCCGGACGGGCCGGTCGAGGACTGGGCCACGCTGGTGATCGTCCTGGTGGGCACGCCGGTGGTGATCGGGCTGATCGACGCGGAACTGGTGGCGCTGTACCTGATGGTCGTGAGCCGGTTCGGGATCAACCTCAACGAGGTCATGGCCGGGCAGAGCATCGAGACCCACAAGGGCTTCCTGCGGCTGCGCATCGACGCGGGCGGCGCGCTCACCATCCACCCGGTGCGCCTGGACCGCATCGGCCGCCGCTGGAGCGCCAACCCCGACGGCGCCGAGCACGAGCCGTGGCTGCTGCCCGCCCGACCGCTGCGGCCGGAGCTGATCGAGCCCGCGGTCACCGTCCCCCGCGTGTCCGCCCCGGACCGGGCCCGGTGACCCCCTAAGCTCTCGAACGAGTGTTCACCGGTGTGAGGGAGAGCGGCCGACCGTGCGTGTCCTGGGTGTCGACCCCGGTCTGACCAGGCTCGGGATCGCCGTGGTGGACGGCGGGACCGGCCGCGCCGTGACCGCCGTGGCGGTCGACGTGATCCGCACCCCCGCCGACGACGACCTCGCTGTGCGGCTGCTCAAGGTGGCCGACGGCGTGGAGTCCTGGCTCGACCGGCACCGGCCCGAGGTGGTGGCGATCGAGCGGGTGTTCAGCCAGCACAACGTGCGCACCGCCATGGGCACAGCCCAGGCCGCGGGCGTGGTGGCGCTGGCCGCCGCCCGGCGCGGGCTGCCGGTCATGTTCCACACCCCCAGCGAGGTCAAGGCCGCGGTGACCGGGTCCGGCCGGGCCGACAAGGCGCAGGTGACGATGATGGTCACCAAGCTGCTGCGGCTCACCGAGGCGCCCAAGCCCGCCGACGCCGCGGACGCGCTGGCGCTGGCGATCTGCCACCTGTGGCGGGCCCCGGTGCGCAACCGGATGGCCGAGGCGGAGGCGAGGGCGGCGGAGTTCGCCAAGGCCCACCGTGCGAGGCTGGCCGCGGCAGCGGCTCAGGCCAGGAGCGGGAGCGGGACGGTGGCGAAGTGATCTCATCGGTGCGCGGGACGGTGGCGTCCATCGGGCTCGACCACGCCGTGGTCGAGGTCGGCGGCGTCGGGCTGGCCGTGCAGGCCACCCCGCACACGCTGGCCACCCTGCGCCGCGGCGACGAGGCGGCGCTGTCCACGGCGCTGGTGGTCCGGGAGGACTCGCTGACCCTGTTCGGGTTCGCCGACACCGCCGCGCGCGACCTGTTCTGGCTGTTGCAGACCGTTTCCGGCATCGGCCCCCGGCTGGCCCTGGCCACGCTGGCGGTGCTGGAGCCCGCGCAGCTTCGGCACGCCCTCGCCGACGGCAACATCACCACCCTCACCCAGGTCCCCGGCATCGGCCGCAAGGGCGCCGAGCGGCTGATCATCGAGCTGCGGGACAAGGTCGACGCCCTGGCCGGGTCGGCAGAGGCGCCCGCCGCGCCCGCCGCCGGGCAGGTCCGCGGCTCGGTCGTGGAGGCGCTCACCGGCCTCGGGTTCCCGGTCAAGCAGGCCGAGCAGGCCGTCGACGGGGTGCTGGCCGTGCCGGAGAACGCCGGTGACGCCACCCCCGCCGTGCTGCGCAAGGCCCTGGCCACCCTCGGCCGCAAGCGCTGATGGCGGACCTCGACGTGGACAGCGACATGGACAGCGACATGGCTGGTGGCCTGCCCGAGGACGTGGCGGGGGAGTGGGCGGAGACCCAGCTCTCCCCGCTGGCCGAGCCCACCGAGCGCGACGACGAGTCGACCCTGCGCCCGCGCCACCTCGACGAGTTCGTCGGCCAGCCCCGGGTCCGCGAGCAACTGCAACTGGTGCTGCAAGGGGCGACCCGGCGCGGCGCCCCACCCGACCACGTGCTGCTGTCCGGGCCGCCCGGGCTGGGCAAGACCAGCCTCGCCATGATCATCGCCGCCGAGCTGGGCAGGCCGATCCGGATCACCTCCGGCCCGGCCTTGGAGCGCGCGGGCGACCTGGCCGCGATGCTGTCCAACCTCGCCGAGGGCGAGGTCATGTTCATCGACGAGATCCACCGCATCGCCCGCCCGGCCGAGGAGATGCTGTA
Organism: Actinokineospora sp. PR83; assembly: GCF_021056305.1. Classification (NCBI taxonomy): domain Bacteria; kingdom Bacillati; phylum Actinomycetota; class Actinomycetes; order Pseudonocardiales; family Pseudonocardiaceae; genus Actinokineospora; species Actinokineospora sp. PR83. The sequence goes on along the minus strand of NZ_JAJCXD010000079.1, from coordinate 18,054 downwards.
CCTGGCGATGGAGGACTTCCGGGTCGACGTGGTCGTCGGCAAGGGCCCCGGCGCCACCAGCATCCCGCTGGAGATCGCCCCGTTCACCCTGGTCGGGGCCACCACCCGGTCCGGGACGCTGACCGGGCCGCTGCGCGACCGCTTCGGCTTCACCGCGCACATGGAGTTCTACACGCCCGAGGAGCTGGAGCAGGTGCTGCGCCGCTCCGCGCGCATCCTGGGCATCGAGCTGCGCGACGACGGCGCCGCCGAGATCGCGAGCCGGTCGCGGGGCACGCCGCGCATCGCCAACCGGCTGCTGCGCCGGGTCCGCGACTACGCCGAGGTCCGCGCCGACGGCCGGGTCGACCTGGCCGTCGCCCAGGCCGCGCTGGCCGTCTACGACGTCGACGAACTGGGCCTCGACCGCCTCGACCGGGCCGTGCTGACCGCGCTGGTCCGCTCCTTCGGCGGCGGACCGGTCGGGGTCGCCACGCTGGCGGTGGCGGTCGGCGAGGAGCCGACTACGGTGGAGGAGGTGTGCGAGCCGTACCTCGTGCGCGCCGGGATGCTGGCGCGCACGCCGCGCGGTCGGGTGGCCACCGCGCTCGCGTGGTCCCACCTGGGGCTCACCGCCCCAGCGGACGCGCCGGGCTGGACTGCGCCTACCCTGTTCGACGAGTGACCCTCGCGCACTGCTGACACACGGCGGCCACCGGGGCGCCGTGACCTGGCAGACTCGGGTGCACAACCCGAACAATCGGACTTTTCCCGCATCGGGAACGGTTCCCGAACGGAGAGAAATGAACTCAGCGCTCCTGCCCCTGCTCCTCGTCGCCGTGCTGGCCATCCCGCTCATCCTCGGCTCCCGCAAGCAGAAGAAGATGGCGGCTGAGCAGCAGAGCCTGCAGAACTCCCTCGCGGTCGGCGACCGGGTGATGACCACCTCCGGGCTCTACGGCACCGTCTCCGACGTCTCCGACGACGCCACCATCGGCATCGAGATCGCCCCGGGCTACGAGACCACCTGGCTGCGCCAGGCGGTCCGCGAGAAGGTCGGCCCGGACGTGCTCGACGAGGATGACGACCTCACCGCGGGTGACCACGAGGCCATCCACGACGACGACGAGGTGCGCGCCGACGTCGCGCCGCCGCTGGACCACGGCAAGAAGTAGGCACCGGTTCACCTCGTCCCCCGCGCCGGGGGACACCGTGACCCGGGCTACACCGGGTTGACTTCGCACCAGGTACGCTGCGCCCTCACCCACATGTGTCATCAGGGTGTGGGCGCAGCGTCATGACCACACCATCGCGGCGCGCAGGCCCCCGGGCGTGCGCACACGAGCGAGCCGAGGAGACGGACCGACCGTGGCACCACCGGTTGGGCAGATCCGCCCAGGGCGCTATCTGGCGCTCTTCGTAGCAGTCGTCGCCGTCCTCTACGCCCTGGTCTTCGCGACCGGCGACCACCAGGCGAAGCCCAAGCTGGGCATCGACCTGCAGGGGGGGACCCGGGTCAGCCTCACCGCCCGGACGGAGAGCGGCGCACCGCCGTCGAAGGAATCGCTCGACCTGTCCCGCGAGCTGATCGAGACCCGGGTGAACAGCACCGGTGTCAGCGGCGCCGAGGTCGTCCTGGACGGCGACACCCTGGTGATCACCGTCCCCGGTGCGAACGGCGACCGGGCCAAGGACCTCGGGCAGACCGCGCAGCTACGGTTCCGCCCGGTCCTCAACGCCGCGGCGAGCCAGCCCACCCAGCAGCGGCCGCAGGCGCCCCCGCCCGCCACCAGTGGCGCCGCGCCGACCAGTGGCGCCGCACCGTCCTCCGGTGCCCCCGCCGCGGGCCAGGCCTCGACCCCGGCCGCCCCGCAGGGCCGCCCGGCGCCCCGCCTGGCCCAGGAGCAGCCCACCACGCCGCCGTCGACCCCGGCCCCCGCGCCCACCGAGGACCCGCGGGTCGCCGCCGCCCCGGAGACGTGCAAGGCGTACGTGAAGCTGGCGGCGAAGAACGCGAACCCCGCCACCCCCCTCTCCGCCGAGGAAGAGGGGAACCTGATCACCGAGGGCAAGAAGTGCAGGCAGGACCCGCGCCTGGGTGAGAGCACCGACGCGAGCGGCGCGACCGTCCCGGCCGACCAGAACCTCCAGGCCGCCGTGGTGGGCGTGCTCGACTGCGCCCCCGGCCAGATCGACCCGTTGGTCGGCAACGACGACCCGAAGCTGCCGCTGGTCGCCTGCGACCAGGACGGCGCGGAGAAGTTCGTCCTCGGCCCGTCGTTCCTGGAGGGCACCGAGATCAGCAACGCCTCCGCGGGCCTGGACCCGCAGGGCGCCGGTTACCTGGTGACGGTGAGCTTCAAGCCCGGCGGCTCGGACACCTGGGCGAAGTACACCGCCTCGCACATCCAGCAGCGCGCCGCGTTCGTGCTCGACACCCAGGTCGTGTCCGCCCCGACCATCCAGGGCGCCATCGCGGGCGACACCACCATCACCGGCGGGCAGGGCGGGTTCACCCAGTCCGAGGCCACCCGGCTCGCCAACGTGCTCAAGTACGGCTCGCTGCCGCTGTCGTTCGACCCCTCCGAGGCCGAGACGGTGTCCGCGACGCTGGGCCTGGCCTCCCTGGAGGCGGGCCTGATCGCCGGTGGCATCGGCCTGGCCCTGGTGTTCATCTACTGCCTGCTCTACTACCGGCTGCTCGGCGTGCTGACGATCCTGTCGCTGGTGCTGTCCGCGGGCGTGGTCTACGCGGTGCTGGTGCTGCTCGGGCGGTGGATCGGGTTCACCCTCGACCTCGCGGGCATCGCCGGGTTCATCATCGCCATCGGCATCACCGCGGACTCCTTCGTCATCTTCTTCGAGCGGTTGAAGGACGAGGTCCGCGAGGGCCGCACGTTCCGCTCCGCGGTGCCGCGCGCCTGGATCCGCTCCCGGCGCACGATCCTCTCCGCCGACGCGATCAGCTTCCTGGCCTCCGCGGTGCTCTACGTGCTCGCCGTCGGCCAGGTGAAGGGCTTCGCGTTCACCCTGGGCATGTCCACCGTGCTGGACCTGGTGGTCGTGTTCCTGGTGACGCACCCGCTGGTCGTGCTCGCCTCGAAGTCCAAGACCCTGTCCAACTCGAAGCTCTCCGGCCTCGGCTCGGTCCAGCGGACCGCCGCCTCCGCGCGGGCAGCGCGGACCGCGGGCCCCGCCGCCGCGAAGGAAGTGTGACGTGTCGACTCCCACTGGCACCGGCCCGGCGAAGGCCCCCGGGCGCAAGCAGCCGAGCATCTTCGAGCGGATGCACGTCGGCAACGGCGCGTTCGACATCGTCGGCACCCGCAGGCGCTGGTACGTGCTCTTCGGCGCGCTGATGCTGATCTGCATCGCCTCGATGGTCTTCCGCGGCTTCAACCTCGGCATCGACTTCGAGGGCGGCACCCGGCTGTCGCTGCCCGCGCAGAACGAGACCAACCAGACCATCACGGTCGAGCAGGTGCAGGACTCCTTCACCAAGGCGAGCAACAAGGAGGCCGCGTCGGTCCAGGTGGTCGGCACCGGGGCCAACGCCACCATCCAGGTCCGGTCCGACACGCTGAGCAACGACGAGGTGGCGCGGGTCAAGGCCGGTCTGGCCAACGACCTCAAGCCGAAGGCAGCCGACGGCGGGACCGGGATCGGCCAGGTCAGCGACTCGGCGGTCTCGGGCACCTGGGGCGGGGAGATCTCGCGGCAGGCGCTGATCGCCCTCGGCGTCTTCCTGGTGCTGGTGACGATCTTCCTGGCGCTGTACTTCGAGAAGTGGATGGCCGTGGCCGCGCTGGCCGCGCTCGTGCACGACATCGTGATCACCGCGGGCGTCTACTCGATCGTCGGCTTCGAGGTCACCCCGGCGACCGTCATCGGTCTGCTGACGATCCTCGGGTTCTCCCTGTACGACACCGTCGTGGTGTTCGACAAGGTCAAGGAGAACACCCGGGGCCTGCTCGGCCTGACCAGGCGCAGCTACCCCGAGGCGGCGAACCTCGCGCTCAACCAGACCCTGATGCGCTCGATCAACACCTCGCTGATCGCGCTGCTGCCGGTGGTCGGCCTGCTGGTCGTCGGCGTCGGGCTGCTCGGCGTCGGCACCCTGGAGGACCTGGCGCTGGTGCAGCTCACCGGCATGCTGGCCGGTGTGCTGTCCTCGATCTTCCTGGCCACCCCGATCCTGGTGGACCTGAAGATGACCGAGCCGAAGTTCCGGCAGCAGGCCCGCAAGGTCGAGCAGCGCCGGGCCGCCCTGGCCAAGCGCGGCGAAGCCGGTGCCGATGGCGAGGACGCGCCGGAGGACGAGGGCGCCGAGGCGCGCAGGGAGAAGGCGTACGCGGGTGGTGTGCCCGGCCGCATCCCGAAGGCGTCCGACGCCCGCCGCACCGCCGCCGCCCGGCCCACCGGCAAGAAGCGCCGCTGACCGGTGGCGAACGTGAATCTGGACAGGGCGCTCGGTCTCGTCCGGGAGGTCCCCGACTTCCCGGAACCGGGCGTCCTGTTCCGCGACCTGAGCCCAGTGCTGGCCGACGCCGCCGCGTTCCGCGCGGTGACCGACGCCATGGTGGCCGCGCTGCCCCCGGGGATCGACACCGTCGTGGCCATCGAGGCGCGCGGGTTCCTCTTCGGCGCGGCCATGGCCGTGACCGCGGGCCTGGGGCTGGTGGCGGTGCGCAAGCCGGGCAAGCTGCCCGCGGTCGCCGACCGGGTCACGTACGCCCTGGAGTACGGCACGGCCACCCTGGAGCTGCCCGCGGACACGCTGGCCCCCGGTGCCCGGGTGGTCGTCGTCGACGACGTGCTCGCCACCGGCGGCACGGTCGAGGCCACAGCCGGGCTGGTGGCCCGCGCGGGCGCGCACACCGACGCCGTCGCGGTGGTCATCGAGCTGGCCGGTCTGAACGGTCGGTCCCGGTTGCCCGGTGGCGTCCCGGTCACCGCACTGCTCACGGTCTGAGCAGGACCGCCCACCCGCCGTCCCGGTTTCGCTCCTGGACGGGCGAAATCGCCGGAACCGGCCAGCCGTCGCCGGGCGGTCGCCCGCCGGGGACGCGCTTGCCCCCGGTGGGCAGTTCGTCGTCCCATGTGGGCAGTTCATCCCCCCGATGCCGCGAACCGGGCCCCGGCGGAGTTATTCTCGGTACCCGGGCCACACCCGTGACCCGGACACCCGAGAGTGGCCGGGAGCCGGTTTGACCCACGACGTGGAGACAGGTCTCGCCGGGCAGGTGGGTGCCGAGGCGGCGTCCACCCCGGCGGGCAGGCAGCCCTCGGCCACCCGGCGCGTCCGGGCCAGGCTGGCCAGGCGGATCACCGCCCAGCGGCCGACCGTGGTCAAGCAGGTCCTCGAACCGCTGGCCGCCGTGCACCGCGAACTGCACCCCAAGGCCGACCTGGCCCTGCTGCAGCGCGCCTACGACATCGCCGAGGAGATGCACCGCAGCCAGCGGCGCAAGTCCGGCGACCCCTACATCACCCACCCGCTCGCGGTCGCCACGATCCTCGCCGAGCTGGGCATGGACACCACGACGCTGGTCGCGGCGCTGCTGCACGACACCGTCGAGGACACCGAGTACTCCATCGAGGGCCTCACCGACGACTTCGGCGACGAGGTCGCGCACCTGGTCGACGGCGTCACCAAGCTGGACAAGGTGCAGCTCGGGACCGCGGCGGAGGCCGAGACCATCCGCAAGATGGTCATCGCCATGGCCCGCGACCCCCGGGTGCTGGTGATCAAGCTCGCCGACCGGCTGCATAACATGCGCACCATGCGCTTCCTGCCGCCGGAGAAGCAGGCCAAGAAGGCCCGCGAGACGCTGGAGGTGCTGGCCCCGCTGGCCCACCGCCTGGGCATGGCCACGGTGAAGTGGGAGCTGGAGGACCTGGCGTTCGCCATCCTGCAACCGAAGAAGTACGACGAGATCGTGCGGCTGGTGGCCAACCGGGCGCCCTCCCGCGACACGTACCTGCAGAAGGTCGTCGGCGAGCTGGGCACCAACCTGGAGGTCTCGCGGATCGACGCGCGGGTCGAGGGCAGGCCCAAGCACTACTACTCGATCCACCAGAAGATGATCGTCCGCGGCCGCGACTTCGACGACATCCACGACCTGGTCGGCGTGCGCATCCTGGTCGACGACGTGCGCGACTGCTACGCCGCGATGGGCGTGGTGCACGCGCTGTGGCAGCCGATGCCCGGCCGGTTCAAGGACTACATCGCCCAGCCCCGCTTCGGCGTCTACCAGTCGCTGCACACCACGGTGATCGGCCCGGACGGCAAACCGCTTGAGGTGCAGATCCGCACGCACGAGATGCACCGCACCGCCGAGTACGGCATCGCCGCGCACTGGCGGTACAAGGAGACCAAGGGCTCGCACGCCGGGGTCGAGGTCGACGAGATGGCCTGGATGCGCCAGCTCCTGGACTGGCAGCGGGAGGCCGCGGACCCGGGTGAGTTCCTGGAGTCGCTGCGCTACGACCTGGCCACCCGCGAGATCTTCGTGTTCACCCCGAAGGGCGACGTGGAGACGCTGCCCGCCGGGTCGACGCCGGTGGACTTCGCCTACGCGGTGCACACCGAGGTCGGGCACCGCTGCATCGGCGCCAGGGTCAACGGCCGCCTGGTGGCGCTGGAGCGCAAGCTGGAGAACGGTGAGGTCGTCGAGATCTTCACCTCGAAGGCCGAGGGCGCCGGGCCCAGCCGCGACTGGCTGGCCTTCGCCGCCTCACCGCGCGCCCGCGCCAAGATCAAGCAGTGGTTCGCCAAGGAGCGCAAGGAAGAGGCGATCGAGGCGGGCAAGGACGCGATCACCAAGGAGGTGCGCCGGGTCGGCCTGCCCATGCAGCGGCTGGTGTCGGCGGACTCGGTGACCGCGCTGGCCCGCGAGCTGCGCTACCCGGAGGTCAGCTCGCTGTACGCGGCGGTGGGGGAGGGGCACACCTCCGCCCGGCACGTGGTGCAGCGGCTGGTGGCCCTGCTCGGCGGGGTCGACCACGCCGAGGAGGAGTTGGCCGAGCGGTCCACGCCGTCCACCATCACCCGCCGCCGGGCCTCCGGCGACGCGGGCGTGATCGTCAAGGACGCCTCGGACGTGTGGGTCAAGCTGGCCCGCTGCTGCACCCCGGTCCCCGGCGACGACATCCTGGGGTTCGTGACCAGGGGCGGCGGGGTCAGCGTGCACCGCACCGACTGCACCAACGCCGACGACCTGCTGGGCACCCCGGAGCGGTTGCTGGAGGTGGAGTGGGCCCCGTCGGAGTCGTCGGTGTTCCTGGTCGCCATCCAGGTGGAGGCCCTCGACCGGCACCGGCTGCTGTCGGACGTGACCAAGGTGCTGGCCGACGAGAAGGTCAACATCCTGTCCGCGTCGGTGACCACCTCGCGGGACCGGGTGGCGGTGAGCCGCTTCTCGTTCGAGATGGGCGACCCCAAGCACCTGGGGCACGTGCTCAAGGTCGTGCGCAGCGTGGAGGGCGTGTACGACGTGTACCGGGTGACGTCGGCGTCCTGACCGTTTTCGCCAAGACGGGGTCCGCGCGCGGCGGTTAGGTTCGGTCGCGTGAAGATGCTGAGTGCTGAGGCCGCGGCGCGCGCCGAGACGTTCGTGTACCGCACGGCGCGGCTGTTGGAGCGGCGGCGGTTCGAGTACCTGTTCCGGTCCGGTTCGGCCGCCGCCGTGCTGGGGGCGCTGGCCGCCTACCGCAACGCCGACGGCGGTTACGGCAACGCGCTGGAACCGGACGGTCGGGGGCCGGGCAGCCAGCCGATCACGACGTTGTCGGCGCTGCACGTGCTGTTCGAGGCGGGTGCCGCGCCGGACGGGGTGGTCGAGTACCTGGAATCGGTGACGGCGCCCGACGGCGGGCTGCCGTTCGTGCACCCCAACGCGGCGGAGTTCCCCCGGGCGCCGTGGTGGCAGGTCGCGGACCGGTACGAGGGCGAGTTGCTCACGACGGCGAACCTGGTGGCGGCGCTGTGGCGGGCCGGTGTGGTGCACCCGTGGGTCGACCGGGCGGCGGAGTTCTGCTGGTCGCGCGTGGACGCGATCACCGAAACGCACCCGTACGAGGCGATGGGGGTCGTCCGGTTCTTGGACCGGGCCCCGGACCGCGCCCGCGCCGCCGCGGCGGCGGAGCGGATCGGCGCCTTGGTGCGCGGAGCCGGGTACGTGCGCCTGGGCTCCGGTGGGGTGACCCCGCCCGGGTACGCCGCCGGGGAACTCCAGGACCCGCACGACTACGCGCCCACACCGTCCAGCCTGGCCAGGGCCTGGTTCACCGACGAGGAGTTCGAGTCCAGCCTGGACTCCGTGGTCGACGCCCAGGGCGAGGACGGCGGCTGGCGGGTCCGGTGGCCCGCGTGGGCTCCGGTGACCGAGTTCGAGTGGGCGGGGGTGGCGACGGTGGAGAACCTGGTGCTGCTGCGCGACTTCGGCCGCTGGGAGTCGGAGGTCTACTGAGGACGGTCCGGTCCGACCAGGTCGCCCAGCGTGGTGCCCGCGAGGTCGCGGACCTCGTTGGCCAGGTGGGCCTGGTCGGTGAAGCCGCCCGCGTGGGCGACGTCGGCGAACGGGGTCCCCGCGCGGGCCAGGGAGACGGCCCTGGTGAAGCGGAGCACGCGGTGCAGCACCTTGGGGCCGTAGCCGAAGGCGGTGTGCGCGTGCCTGCGGAGCTGGCGGGGGCTGTAGCCGAGCCGGTCGGCCATCTCGGCCACGCTGCCGGTGCGCTCGGCCATGGCGCGCAGCGCGGCGGCCAGCGGATCGGGTTCGGCGGCCAGCGCCGAGACCAGGACGCGCTGCGCCGTGGCGGTGTCCGGTGTTTCGGCCAGCCGGTCGGCGAGGTCGGCGGCGCGGCGGGTCGGCCACAGGTCGGCCAGCGCCACCCGGGCGTCGCGCAGGTCCGCGGCGGGGACGCCGAGCGGGCGGGCCGCGCTGGGGAAGCGGATGCCGACGAGGGTGCCCGCGACCGGGGCGCTGAGCTGGGCCGCGGTGTCGGGTCCGGCGACCCACAGCGCGCCGGACTCGCGGTGCCAGATCACGTCGGCGCAGGCGTCGGGCAGGACGCGGACGGCGGCGGTGGCGCCGGATCGGGACCAGACGCAGTCGACGCCCAGCCCGGACAGGCCGGGTGGGCGTCGTTCCTGGTAGGTCATCGCGGCCGGGGTGCTCAGGTGGCCTCGGCGGACTGGATGTCGATCGGGGTTTTCGGCTTGCCGTCGCCGTCCGGGTCCGAACCGCCCTGCGCCACCTTGTCGACCACGGCGAGGCTCGCCTCGTCCAGGGTGCCGATGACCGCGTAGGTGGGGGCGAGCGTGGAATCGCCGTAGACCAGGAAGAACTGGCTGCCGCCGGTCCTCGGGCCCGCGTTGGCCATGGCCACCGTGCCGCGCGGGTAGACGACCGTGCCCGCGCCGGAGCCCTGCGGCAGGTCGGTCGGGTTCTCGTCCGGGATCGCGTAGCCGGGGCCGCCCGTGCCGGTGCCGGTCGGGTCACCGCACTGCAACACCTCGATGCCCTGGGTGGTGAGGCGGTGGCACGGGGTGGCGTCGAAGTAGCGCTGCGCGGCGAGGAACGCGAAGCTGCGCGTGGTGCACGGCGTCTTCGCCGTGGTCAGCGCCACGGTGATGTCGCCCTGGCTGGTCTTGAACGCCACCTTGGTCTGGTTGTCCTCGGTGGTCTCCGGCGGCATGCCGACGTCCTTGCCCGGCGCCGCCGTGCCCGTCTTGCGGTAGGTGCAGGACTTGACCCCGGTCGGCGCCGACGTCGTCTCCGAGGTCGAGGTGGCCGTGGTGGTCGAGGTCCGCGAGGAGGTCGTGGTCGTGGTGTCCGAGCCGACCGCGGACCCCGAGGTGGACGCGGAACAGCCCGCGGTCAGGGCCGCGCACGCCAGCAGCGCGCCGATCAGGAGCCTGCTCATTCGGCGATCACCACTTCGTTGATCTTGACCTCGTTCTTCGGCTTGCCGTCGCCCTGGCCCTCGGGGGTGTTGATGCCCGCCTTGGCGATCTCGTCGATCACCGCGAGGCCGGGCTCGCCGATGGTGCCGAACACGGTGTAGCTCGGCGGCAGCGAGGACGCGTCGCCGTAGACCAGGAAGAACTGGCTGCCGTTGGTGTTCGGGCCCGCGTTCGCCATCGCCAGGGTGCCGCGGGTGTACTTGAGGTCGGGGGTGACCTCGTCGTCGAAGCTGTAGCCGGGGCCGCCGGAGCCGGTGCCCGACGGGTCGCCGCACTGGAGCACCTGGATGCCCTGGGTGACCAGGCGGTGGCAGGCGGTGTCATTGAAGTAGCCCTGCTTGGCCAGGCTCACGAAGCTGTTGACCGTGCACGGCGCCTTGGTGCGGTCCAGGGTCAGGCCGACGTCCTTGCCGTTGAGCTTGAGGGTGGCGCCGACGGTGCCCTGGGTGGTGATGTTGGCGGTCTCCGGGGCCTGCGCGGGCTTGCTCGCGGGCCTGCCCTCCGAGGCGGGGTAGGAGCAGTTCACGGTGCCGGGCAACGGCTCGCTGGTCTCCTCGGCGGCGGTGTCGGTCGTGTCGCCGCCGATGTTGGCCAGCCAGTAGACCAGGCCCACCACGACGACCACGCCGACGACGGTGCTGATCAGGCCGATGGTGCGGCGCTTGCGCGCCCGCTCGGCCCTGTTCGCGAGCTGGCGTTCCAGCTTGCTCTTGGCCGCTTTCCGGCGCTGCTCGTTGCTCGGCACCTGCCACCCTCCCTGACCTGTCGCTTCCAGCAGTGGCGCAGTCTATGGGTGACCCCGGTAAGAACAGTGTGGTGGCCCCGGCCGATAGGCTGAGAACCAGCGAAGAATCCCGCCGACTTGGAGGTCCGTGCCCGTGCTGGTCGTCGGCTTTCCCACCGGATCGTTCCAGGCGAACTGCTTCCTGATCGCCCCCGGCGAGGGCGAGCAGTGCGTGATCGTCGACCCGGGCGAGGGCGCCGAGGAGCCGCTGGCCCAGGCGCTGCGCAAGCACCGGCTGACCCCGGTCGCCGCGCTGCTGACCCACGGGCACCTCGACCACGTGTACTCCGTGGCCCCGGTGTGCGACGGCACCGACATCCCCGCCTGGATCCACCCGGCCGACCGCTACATGCTCAGCGACCCGCTGCGCGGGCTCAGCCGCGAGTCGGCGGCCTTCTTCGGCGGCCTGGAGCTGCGCGAGCCCAAGGAGGTGCGGGAGATGACCGACGGCGCCGAGCTGGACCTCGCGGGCCTGAAGTTCGGCGTCAGCCACACCCCCGGGCACACCGAGGGGTCGGTGGTCTTCGGCCACGACACCGCCGACGGCGACCACCTGCTCTTCGCGGGCGACACCCTGTTCGCCGGGTCGATCGGCCGCACCGACCTGCCCGGCGGTTCCATGGCCAGGATGACCGAGTCGCTGCGCAAGCTGCTCGCCCTCGACGACGAGACGGTGGTGCTGCCCGGCCACGGCGGGGCCACCACCATCGGCCGGGAGCGGGCGAGCAACCCGTTCCTCACCGGCATGATCGACCTCGACGACCCGGCGTCCGGCCACAAGCACCGCGGCCGGGGCATCTGAGATGGCCGAGCGGATCCCGCTGAGCCTGGTCGAGGGAGCCACCCGCAGGCGGGGCTGCGCCGCGGCCGCCGTGGTGGTGGTGTTCGCCGCGGCCGTCGGCGGCGTCGTCGGCCTGATCGCGGGCAGGCTGCCCGCGCTGATCGCCGCCGGGGTCGTCGCCGTCCTGTTCGGCGTCCTGTTCTGGGGGTCCACCCGGCGCTCGGTGTGGCTGGAGGGCGACTCGGTCGTCGCCAGGACCTTCGGGCAGCGCTCCGTGGACCTGCGCAGGGCCGACCGGCTGGAGCTGGTCGTCACCGACATGCGCGGCACCCGCACGGTGGGCCTGCTGGTGGGGGAGGGCAGGCGCACGGTCAACGTGTCGCTGGCCGTCTACGCCGGGACCGGTGGCCGCGAGCTGGGCATCCTGGTGCTGCGCAGGCTCGCCGACATCCTCGCGGGCAGCGAGAACACCGCGGGCCTGGTGTTCTCCCAACTGCTGGTCGCCCAGTTGCGCGCGGAGGCCAAGGGCGAGCCCGCCCCGGACCGCCCGCTCTACCGGCTGGCCTCGGTGGCGCCCACCGGTCGGCTGGCCCAGCGGCTCAAGCCGGAGGCCGTGACCCGGTTCGTCGCCTCCCTGGACTGAGCCGCCGCCCCGGGTCGACCGGCGCTCACGCCGGCTCCCCGGCGGGTTCGCGCACCGCCACCAGCGCCGCCACCGCCGTGGTCACCGGCACCGCCGCCACCAGGCCGATGCTGCCCACCAGGGTCCGCACCACCTCCTGGGCGATCGACTGCGACTGCAGGATCGTGCCCAGGCCCACCCCGGAGATCGACGAGTACAGCAGCACCGGCAGCGCCGCCCCCGCGTAGGCCATGACCAGGGTGTTCACCGCCGAGGACACGTGGTCGCGGCCGATGCGCAGGCCCGCCGCGTACAGCGCGCGCCAGCCCAGCGCCGGGTTGGCCGCCCGCAGCTCCCACACCGCGCTGGTCTGGGTCACCGTCACGTCGTCGAGCACGCCCAGCGCGCCGATCACGATGCCCGCCAGCAGCAGCCCCCGGGTGTCGATACCGTGCCCCAGCGACCCGACCAGCGCCGAGGTGTCCTCGTCCAGGCCGGTCAGCGACGACACCGCGGCGAACAGCGCGCTCAGCACCCCGATCAGCGCCAGGCTGACCATCGTCCCCAGCACCGCCGTGGACGTGCGCGCGGACAGCCCGTGGGTCAGGTACAGCACCGCGAACATGATCACGCCCGCGCCGAACACCGCCACCAGCAGCGGGCTCTCCCCGGCCAGGATCGCGGGCAGCACGAACAGCAGCAGCACCGCGAAGCTCAGCACCAGCGCGCCCAGCGCCTTGAACCCCTGCCACCGCCCCAGCACCAGCACCGCCAGCGCGAACAGCGCCGCCAGCACCGCCAGCGGCACCCCGCGCTGGAAGTCGACCACCTGGTAGCTCTCCCCGGCCAGCGGGTCGCCGCCGGAGTAGGACAGCACGACCTCGTCGCCCACCGAGAACCGCGGCGTGCTCGGCTCCAGCGGCAGGGCGGTGCGCACGTCGCTGCCCGCCGCGGCGCCGTCCGACATCGCCACGGTGAGCACCAGGCACTGGTCGCCGCCGGAGTCGGTCGCGCCGCACGGGCCCGCCTGGGCGCCGGTGACCTCGCCGTGGACCGCCTGTTGCAGGGCGGAGTTCACCGCGGTGGGGGAGTCGCCGGTGGGGAACAGGACCACCATGCCGACCACCGATGCGAGCGCGAACGGGGCCAGCAGCAGGACCAGCAGCCTGCGCACCCGGTCGGACACCGGCCGCGCGGGTCCGTGCCCGTGCCCGTGGCCGTGCCCGGTGACGACGGGCGGTTCGGCGGGCTTCTCGCCCGGTGCGGGGCGCGCGGCGGGCTTCGGTCGCCGCCCGCGCTCCGCCCCTTCGCGCGGCTCGCGTTCCACGTCCCATGCGCGCTCCTGTGGTTCGCGCTCTCGGTGTGACTCGTGCTCCTCGCGCCGTTCGCGTTCCTCGCGCCGCGTGGGCCCAGGGCGCCGCCCGGGGGTCTCCCGGCGTTCGGGGGTCTGCCGCCGGTGCGGGGTCGCCGGGTCCCGCCGGGGCCGCTCGGCCCGGACCCGCGGTATCGGCTGGGTGTCCCCGTCATCCACGCCGTACATCCTCACACGCCGCTCAGAGCGGGTCGGTGAAGGTGAACCGGGCGGCCACCGCGGCCTCGCAGGCGCGGACCGCCCGGCGCAGCCGGTGCTCGCGGCTGCCGGTCAGCAGCAGCCACGGCACCCCGCGCCCGCGCAGGCCGCGGACGAACCGCGCGGTCATCCACGGCCGCAGGTGCTCGCCGTCGCGGGTGCCGTCCTGTTCGAACTCCACGGCCACGTGGTCGGTCAGCAGGTACAGCGCGGGCCTGCGGTCCCCGACGGCCGCGTCCACCTCGGGGTGCCCGGAGCCCAGGTAGCGCTCGCACCAGACGGTCGCCGCCCACGGGTCGTTGTCGCACACCAGGACCGGAGCGGCAGGAGCCGCCGCGTCCTCGTCCGCGCCCTGGCGCACCGCCACGTCGACGAAGTCGCCGACTGTCCACACGGGAGCATTCGCGGCGAGCTTGGCCGCGGTGTGCTCCCGGCCGTACTCGGGCACGGCGGTGCCGCCGTAGTGCGCGGCGAGCGCGGTGGCCAGGGTGGTCGTCCCGGTCGACTCCGCGCCCAGCACGACGACCCGGGTGGCCAGCCCGGCGCGGGTGGGCCGGGCCAGGTTCGCCCACTGGCCGCGCACGTCCGCGCGCACCGCCGTGCCGGAGACGGGGAACGCCAGCCGCCGCGGGTCCACCGGCACGTGCGTGGCGTCGAGCCGCCGCGCCAGCTCGACGCCGTAGTCCTCGCTGCTGAACACCGCGTCGACGGCCGCGCCCGCCGGGTCCCCGTCGGCGATGGCGCGGCGGGCGAGCACCGAGCGGGTGACCCCGACGTGCAGGTCCCACACGGCGTCGTCGGAGTAGTCCACCGGGTGGTCGTCGAGGTCGCCGACCACCCGCACCCCCGCGTCTGCGGCGTGCTCCTCGGCCAGCCAGCGCACCCGGTCGGAGATGGACAGGGACTCCGCGGACGAGCCGAGCACCGCGACCGTGGTGCGCTCCGATGCCGCCGCCGCGGTCCGGATGAGGTGGTGGTGGCCGGCGTGCGGCGGGTAGAACTTGCCCAGGACCAGGGCGTGCCGGAACCTCACGCGACCACCGGCCGCCGCAGGTCGGCCCGCCACGAGCGCAGCCCGAGCACGCACAGGGCGATGAACCCCAGGTACAGCAGCGCGGTCAGCCACAGGCCCTTGTAGGCGTAGAGCGGGACGTAGACGACGTCGGCGGTGATCCACAGCCACCAGCACTCGACCTTCTTGCGCGCCTGGCCCCAGGTCGCCAGCAGCGACAGCACGGTGGTGACCGCGTCCGGGAAGGGCACGGTGGAATCGGTGGCGTGGCCGAGGATCGAGGTCAGGCCCGCCGTGGCGACGACGCCGACCGCCAGCAGCGCCCACCACTGCGCCGCGGTCGTCCTCGACACGGCGAGCGCCCCGTTCCGCGTGCCGCCGCGCAGCCAGGCCCACCACCCGTAGAGCGCGAGGACGAGGTAGACGACCTGGAGCCAGGCGTCGGCGTAGAGGCCCGCGGTGGCGAAGAGGGCGAAGAACGCGACGTTGTTGACGATGCCGATCGGCCAGTTCCCCGCGTTCTGCCTGGCCACCAACCACACGCACAGCGCGCCGGTGACGAAGCCGACGACCTCCACCCACGAGGTCGGCGCCCCGAACGCGGTGAACGCGGTCGCCCGCAGCGGCTCCAGCACCTGGTCGAGCGACACCCGCGGACTCCGTTCCTCCAGTGGCAACCGGGTGCAGCCTACGAAACCGCCGCCCGGGCCCCGGCGGTCGCGGTCGCGGCGGTCGCGCGGTGATCGTTCCCAGGGCTCCCGAGACCCCCACCGGCCACACCGGCCCCAGTGATCACGGAGTCGGAAACACGCTGCTCACGGTGCGTGCCAGGGGGTCCGCTGCGGATCATCCACAACCCGGGAAACAGCGATTGCGCGATGATCGAACATGTGTTCGACTGTGCGCGTGCGATGGGACGGACAGCGAGCGGACCGGGACGGGCAGCAGGCGCTCCCCGGCCTGCCGGGGTTGGTGCGCAGCGTGCGGACCCCGGAGTTCAGCGGGGTGGTGTTCCACGAGGTGCTGGCGAAGTCGGTGCTCAACCGGGTGCCCGGCGGCTCGCCGCTGCCGTTCGAGTGGACGGTCAACCCCTACCGGGGGTGCTCGCACGCGTGCAGCTACTGCCTGCACGGCGACACCCCGATCCTGATGGCCGACGGCACCACCAGACCCCTGGCCGACCTGCGCGTCGGCGACCGGATCTACGGCACCGAGCGGCGTGGCAGCTACCGGCACTACGTGCCCACGGTGGTGCAGGACCACTGGTCCACGGTCAAACCCGCCTACCGGGTCACCCTGGCCGACGGCACCCAGCTCATCGCCAGCGGCGACCACCGGTTCCTCACCGAACGCGGCTGGAAGCACGTCACCGGCCGGATCTCCGGCCCCGACCGCCGCCCGCACCTCACGGTCGGCAACAAGCTCATGGGCACCGGCCACTTCGCCCCCGCCCCCAAGGACACCCTCGACTACCGCCGCGGCTACCTCACCGGTGTCGCCCGCGGCGACGGCGGCCCACCCCGCCCGGCCCAGGCCGCCGCCAGGGTCGCCGAGTACCTCACCAACGACTCCGGCCTCACCCTCCCGCTCGACCGGCCCCGCACCCCCACCGACGAGTGGCGCAAGGGCCTCCTGGCAGGCGTGTTCGACGTCGACGGCACCTTCGCCCACCGCATCCTGCGCCTGCCCAACCTGGGCGAGACCACGCTCACCGCGGTCCTGTCCGCACTGGAGCACTTCGGCTTCCAGGCCGCGGTCGAGGAACGCCGCCTCCCCAACGCCCGCCGCTGCGTCCGCATCGATGGCGGCCTGCCCGAACACCTCCGCTTCTTCCACACCGCGGACCCGGCGGTCACCGCCAAGCGCACCATCGACAACGCCGCCATCAAGTCCCCCGCCCGCCTGGACGTCGTCGCCATCGAACCGCTCGGCCTCGACCTGCCGCTGTACGACATCACCACCGGCACCTCCGACTTCATCGCCAACGGGGTGGTGAGCCACAACTGCTTCGCCCGGGGTAGTCACACCTACCTGGACATGGACGCGGGGCAGGACTTCAACACCCAGGTCGTGGTGAAGCTGAACGCGGCGCAGGTGCTCAACCGGCAACTCCACTCCCCGACCTGGCCCCGCGCGCACGTGGCGATGGGGACCAACACCGATCCCTACCAGCGGGCGGAGGGGCGGTACGGGTTGATGCCCGGGATCATCCGGGCGCTGCGGGAATCCGGGACACCGTTCTCCATCCTCACCAAGGGAACCCTCCTCTCCCGCGACCTGCCGGTGCTGGCGGCTGCGGCGAAGGACGTGCCGGTGGGGTTGGGGGTTTCCCTCGCGCTGCTGGACGAAGACCTGCAGCGGTCGCTCGAACCGGGGACGCCGTCGCCGCGGGCCCGGCTGGACCTGGTCAAGCGGATCACGGACGCCGGGCTGCCGTGCGGGGTGTTCGTGGCGCCGGTCCTGCCCGGGCTCACCGACTCCGTGGAGCAACTGGACGCGCTCCTGCGGGAGATCGCTCGGGCCGGTGCGACGGGGGTCACCGTGCTGCCGCTGCACTTGCGGCCGGGGGCTCGGGAGTGGTTCGCGGGGTGGTTGGCCCGGGAGCACCCGTTGCTGGTCCCGTTGTACCGGCGGATTTACGGGCGGGGGAGTACTGCTGCTTCGAGTTATCGGGCGGCGCTCGCCGGTCGGGTGGGGCCGTTGGTGCGGCGGCACCGGTTGGAACGGGGTGGGGCGGATCGGTGGCCGGAGGGGAGCATGCCTGGTGCGGTTGGGAGGGGTGTTGAGGTCAGGGAGGATCAACTGACTCTCTTGTGACTTGTGGTTCCGCGGGCCGTGCTCGAAGCGCCGGTCGTTTGGTGGTGGTGCCGGGGTGGGGTGATCTGCTTGGCCGTGGTTTCAAGGGCCGGGATTTTTGGGGGCGTGCCCGGGTGGGTGGATCTGCTTGGGCGGGGCCCCTGCAGCGATCATGTGCCCGGTGTGACCGAGTGGGGCGAAAAGAGTGCCCCACTGCCCGGGCAGGCTTGCACATGATCGCTTCCCCCACCCAAGCAGATCCACCCACCCGGGCCTTTGCGTAGCCGGGCCTGCGGTTGCGGGGGTGGCTGGTTTTCGCTGCGCGCGGTGGGGTTGGGCGTGGCGGGCCGCCCGGCTTGCGGTTGGTGGGGTGGTCGGCGGCTGCGCGCGGTGGGGTTGCGGGTGGGTGGGGCGCCGGTTGGCGGCTGTGTGGTTGGCCGTCGTGCCGGTGGGGTTCGGGGGGCTGGCCACTGGGTCGCCGGGGCTTGGGGGCTGCGCTGGCGGGTGGCGGGTGGCGGGGCAGGGTGGCCGGGCCGGCGGGGT
>NZ_JAJCXD010000007.1:0-29563 GCF_021056305.1 Actinokineospora sp. PR83 | reverse complement strand
CGAGGAGGCGGACCCGCGCCGCGGCCGGGGCGAGCCGTCCCGCCGCCAGGCCGAGTCGTCGGTGACGTCCCCGCCCCGCCCGACCGGCAAGCCCCCTCGCGCCACCCCCGACCGCGGCGAGCGCGCGGCCGGGCGGTCCCGCACGGTCGCCGCCGAACGCGCCTACGCCCGCCGCGCCCAGCGCGAGGGCCACCCACCCACGCCGGGCAAGGTGCCCGCGCACAACTCCAACCACCGCAGGAACACCACGGTCGCGGCGGAGGAGGAGGCCACCTCCGGCCGCGCGTCGTTCGTGGTGCTGGTCATCGCGCTGCTGGTCGTCGGCGTGGCCACCACACTGTGGCTCACCACCCAGGCCATCGCCGACTCCTACCGGCTGGAAGCCGCCAAGCAGGAGGCCACCGTCCTCGCCGAGCGCGCCGCCGAACTCCAGCGCGAGGTGGCCCGGCAGGAATCCGCCCCCGCCCTGGCCGAGCGCGCCCGCCAGCTGGGCATGGTCCCCGCGGGCGACCCCGGCCACATCGTGGTCGACGCCAACGGCGGGGTGACCGTGGTCGGCGACCCCGAGGCCGCCACCGCCCCGACCCAGGTCCGCTCACCCGAGGAGATCGCGGCCCAGCAGCAGGCGCAGCAACAGGCCGAGCAGCAGGCCCAACAGCAGCAGGCCCAGCAGGGGCAGCCCGCCCCGACCGGGTCCGGCGAGCAGACCCCACCTCCGGCGGGCGGCTGAGGCGGGTGGTTCCCACCCCGCTCGCCCCCGTCCCCCGCGCCCGCGGTGGCCAGGCCAGGCATCAGGCCCCACCCGGCGGCGGGCAGGCGGTCGTGGTCGAGCCGGGCGGGCGACGATGTCCCGGTCGGGTGCGACCGGGGGCGAGGACAGCGTGATCGGCGGGAGGGTGTCGGCGGATGGGTGACCAGTACCGGGGTGGGCCGGGTGGGCGGCGGCCCTCGGCGCGGCGGGCGGTGCCCACGCGGCGGGGAGAGGCCGTGCGCAGGCCCTCGCCCGCCCCCGGGCGGATGCGGCGGGTCACCAAGCGGGCGGCGGGGACCGACCACCGGGTGCGGGTCGTCGTCGTGCGGTTCCTGCTGATCGCCTCGCTGGTGGCCGCCGGGTTGAAGCTGGTGCAGGTGCAGGGGTTCGAGGCGGAGGCCCTGGCCGAGCGGGCCGAGCGGCAGCGCACCAAGCCCATCCCGATCCCGGCCGCGCGCGGGGCCATCCTGGACCGCAACGGGGTGGAGCTGGCGTTCAGCGTGGAGACGAGGGCCATCGCCTACCGGCCCAACCCCCAGCGCAAGGAGATCGAGAAGGCGATCGAGAAGGCCAGGGCGGCGGGCAAGAGCAGCCCGCTGTCGTTCGACCAGGAGACCGCCGACATCGCCCGCCGGATGCGCGAGGTGCTCGGCGCCCAGGTCGACGAGGCCGACCTGCTGGCCAAGCTGCGCTCGGACAAGGCGTTCGTCTACCTGGTGGACAACGCCGAACCCGGGCTCACCCGGGTCCTCTCCGAGGAGTTCCCCCAGCTCAACATCGAGAACCGGGCCATGCGCGAGTACCCGGGCGGTTCGCTGGCGGCCAACGTCGTCGGCTACGCGAACTGGCGGTCGGACGACCCCGACCCGGAGAAGCACAGCGTGCACGGGCTGATCGGCTTGGAGATGCTGCACGACAACGAGCTGTCCGGCCAGCCGGGCAGGCAGATCGTGGAGACCGAGGGGGGCGCCGACGTCGTCATCCCCGGCACCGAGCGCGACCGTCAGCCCGCGGTCAACGGCTCCGACCTGGTGCTCACGATCGACTCGGACCTCCAGTTCTACACCCAGCAGAAGGCGGCCGAGTTCGCCAGGCGCTCCGGGGCGAAGAGCGCCAGCGTCGTGGTGCTGGACGCGAAGACCGGCGAGGTCTACGCGCTGGCCAACGACAAGACCTTCGACGCGTCGCAGCCCGGGGGAGTCGACCCGAAGCTGCTCTCCGACCCGGCGGTGACCACCCCGTACGAGCCGGGCTCGGTCAACAAGATCGTCACCGCCATGTCGGCCATCGAGTACGGGGTGACCACCCCGGAGGCGGTGCACCAGGTGCCCGGGTCGATCAAGGTCGCCGACCGCACCGTCGGCGACGCCTGGACGCACGGGGTGCTGAACCTGACCACCACCGGCATCTTCGCCAAGTCGTCCAACGTGGGCACCCTCATGCTGGCCGACCAGGTCGGTCCCGACCGCTTCTCCGACATGCTGGGGCGCCTCGGCATCGGCAAGCGCACCGGCGTCGGCCTCCCCGGGGAAAGCCCCGGCAACCTGATCCCGCGCAACCAGTGGTCGGGCAGCACCTTCGGCAACCTCCCCATCGGCCAGGGCCTGTCCATGACCGTCCTGCAGATGGCCGGGATGTACCAGGCCATCGCCAACGACGGCGTCCGCATCCCGCCCAGGGTCGTGGCCGCCCGGATCGCCCCCGACGGCACACGCATCCCGGAGCCCCGCCCGGAGAGCGTCCGCGTGGTCAGCCCCGAAACGGCCACCACCGTCCGCGACATGCTCCGCTCGGTCGTGCAGAAGGCACCGCACCAGAACAGCGGCACCGCCCCGGACGCGGCCCTCACCGGCTACCAGGTCTCCGGCAAGACCGGGACCGCCCAGCAGTACGACAGCGCCATCGGCCGCTACAGCGACTCCAAGTACTGGATCACCTTCGCGGGCATCCTCCCCGCCGACAACCCCCGTTTCGTCGTGGGCATGGTCTACGACACGCCCGTCTACAGCTCCCCCGAGGGCCACTCCGCCGCCCTCTTCTTCCACGACGTCGCCTCCTACATCACCCAGCGGTACAACATCCCGCTGTCGAAGGAGCAGTCGCCGATCGTCCCCCTGGTCATCCCCTGACTCAGCCCCGGCGGACAGGGTCGTGCGGAGTCCACACAGGACACCCCCCGACCCTGTTCACCGCTGCCTTCCGACACCGGCCACTCACCCGCACCGGTCAGCCACCCGCAACCCCACCGGGCGCAGCGAAACCCAGCCACCCCCGCAACCGGCGGCCCGGCTACGAAAATGCCCGGGTGGGTGGATCTGCTTGGGTGGGGGAAGCGATCATGTGCAAGCCTGCTTGGGCTGTGGGGCATCTTTTCGCCCCACTCGGTCACACTGGGCGCATGATCGCTGTAGGGGCCCCGCCCGAGCAGATTCACCCACCCGGGCACCACCACCAAACGACCGCCGCTTTTAAGGCCCTAATCCAGAGTCACAGCCATGGCAGCAGAGCCGTCGGTCCGCCTGCCCACACCGGCAGACGGGTCCGGTCAGCCCAGTGCGCGCGCGACGATGCCCGCCGCTGCCGCGACCGTTGTCCTGCCCCGCGTGGTCTTCGGGTCGGTCGGTGAGGTGAAGACGGTGACGACCCACGGCGCCCGGTTCGGTGGCCAGACCACGGCGACGTTGTTGACCTCGCCCTGGGCTCCCGAGCCGCTCTTGTCCGCCACGTCCCACCCGGCGGGCACACCCGCGCGGATCAGGTCCTTGCCGGTGACGCTGGCGCGCATCCACCCGGCCAGCAGCTCGCGTCCCGGCTGGTCCAGGCCGTCGCCCACCACCAGCGCGCGCACGGTCGACGACAGGGCTGCCGGGGTGGACGTGTCGCGCTCGTCGCCAGGGGCGGTGACGTTCAGGTCCGGCTCCGGGCGGTCGAAGCGGGTGGTGCGATCGCCCAGGGTGCGGACGAGGTCCGTCATCCCCGCCGGACCGCCGACGAGCGGGAGCAGCAGGTTGACCGCCGTGTTGTCACTGCGCGTCAGCGCCGCGACGCACAGGTCCGCGACCGTCATGCCCTCGGCCACGTGCTCGGAGGTCACCGGCGCGTACTCCAGCAGGTCCGCCTCCGTGTAGCGGATGACCCGTTCCAGCAGACCCGGTTCGGCGAGCCGCCGCCGCAGGACCGCCGCCGACACCGGCACCTTGGCGGTGGAGCACATGAGGAACCGCTCGTCCGCCCGGTGGCGGACCTCGGTGCCGTCGGCGGTGTCCACCGCGTACACCCCGAGGCGCCCGCCGAACGTCGATTCCAGCGCCGCCAGTTCCCCCGGCGCCCCGGCGAGGGCGGGGGACCGGGTCGGGGAAAGCCCTGTGCCGGAAGCGGTTGTCGGCGGTGTGGCCGGTGTGGACGGATTGGCGCACCCGGCCAGGACGGCGCCCAGGCCCGCGAGGAGGACGGTGCGGCGGTTCGGGGACGGGACTGGTGTGTCGGGCACTGCGGGCTCCTCGCGGTTGTCGTCGAACTCTCACCGGAAGGACGCGCGAGTCGTTGCCGAGTTGCATGCCGGAGTGGGTCGCTGAGGTGAACACGTGTTCGACTTTACCGGGTTTTCGCTGCTCCGGACGTGGGCGGACGGTGCTCCACCTGATCGTGTGATGTACCCCCGGGCGGGGTCACCCCAGGCCCGTCTACCCCATGCTCCCGGCGCCGGGTGATCGAGGTGCCGCTCGGTAGCCCTCCGTGCGCAGGTAGCCTTCCGCCCCGTGCCCGCCAAGCTCGACGGCAAGGCTGTCACAGCGCCGCCTCGCCCCTCCCGAATCCTGCCCGTGCCACTGGCCACACTGGCCTCCCGCGCCTCGGCGCGACCACTCGCGCCGGGGAACACCCCGGTGTCCGAAGTGGTCGTCACCGGTGCCGCGCTGCGCGCGCAGCACGTGCTGCCCGGCGACCTGTTCGCCGCCCTGCCCGGTGCCCGCGCGCACGGAGCCGACTTCACCGCCGACGCGGTGGCCGCCGGTGCCGTCGCCGTGCTCACCGACGAGGCGGGCGCGGCCCGACCTGCCGTGCGCGACAGCGGTCTGCCGGTGCTGGTGCACCCGGACCCGCGCGCCGCGCTCGGCCCGCTGGCCAGCCACATCTACGGCGAGCCGTCGCTGGCGCTCAAGGTCCTGGGCGTCACCGGCACCTCCGGCAAGACCACGACCTCCTACATGGTCGAGTCCGGCCTGGCCGCCGCCGGGCACCGCACCGGCCTGATCGGCACGGTGGAGACCCGGATCGCGGGCGAGCGCCTCGACAGCGCCTTCACCACCCCCGAGGCCCCCGACCTGCAGGCCCTGTTCGCGGTCATGCTCGAACGCGGCGTCACGCACGTGCCGATGGAGGTCTCCAGCCACGCGCTGGCCCTGGGCCGAGCGGCGGGCACCCGGTTCGCGGTGGGGGCGTTCACCAACCTCTCCCAGGACCACCTGGACTTCCACCCGGACATGGAGGACTACTTCCGGACGAAGGCGCAGCTCTTCGACGGCCGCTCCGCCGTCGAGGTGGTCTGCGTGGACGGCGACTGGGGCCGCAGGCTGGTGACACCCGAGACGGTGACGGTCGCCACCACCGGTGACGCCCAGTGGACGGCGACCGACCTGCGCACTTCGCTCTCGGGCGAGCAGTCGTTCACCATCCACGGCCCCGAGGGGCGCACCCTGCCCGCGACACTGCCGATCCCGGGCACCTTCAACGTGGCCAATGCCCTGCTCGCCGCCGCCGTGCTGCACTCGGTGGGCGTGCAGGACGAGGCGATCGTGGCCGGGCTGGCCGACGTGCGGGTGCCGGGCCGGATGGAGCGGGTGGCGCTCGGGCAGGACTTCACCGCCGTCGTCGACTACTCGCACAAGCCCGAGGCCGTCGCGGTCGCGCTGGACGCCATGCGCGCGCGCACCGACGGCCGGGTGATCACCGTGCTGGGCTGCGGCGGCGACCGCGACACCGCCAAGCGCCCGCTGATGGGCGCCGAGGCGGCCCGGCGCAGCGACCTGCTGGTCGTCACCGACGACAACCCCCGCACCGAGTCCCCGGCGGCCATCCGCGCGGCGGTGCTGGCGGGCGCGGAATCCGTCCCGGCCGCGCAGCGCGGCGAGGTGCGCGACATCGGCGACCGCAGGCGGGCCATCGCGGCCGCGGTGGCCGCCGCGCGCTCCGGCGACGTGGTCGTGGTGGCGGGAAAGGGACACGAGACCGGCCAGGAGGTCGCGGGTGTCGTGCACCCGTTCTCCGACCGCGACGAACTGGAGGCGGCCATCCGCGAGCGACTGGGCACGGTGACCGGATGATCCCGCTGACCCTGCGGGAGGTCGCCGACGCCGTCGGCGGCCGACTGCACAACGCCGACCCGGACACCGCGGTCACCGGCACCGTCGAGTTCGACTCCCGCGAGATCACCCCGGGCGGGCTGTTCCTGGCCCTGCCGGGGGAGAAGGTCGACGGGCACGACTTCGCCGCCCGGGCCGTCGCAGCAGGTGCGGTGGCGGTGCTGGCCGCCCGCGAGGTCGACGCCCCGGCCGTCGTCGTCCCGCCGGTCGACTCCGCGCACACCCGCTCGGTCGCGCTGGTGGGCGACACCGACGGTTCCGGCGCCGCCGTGCTGGCCGCCCTCGCCAAGCTGGCCAGGGTGGTCGTGGACCGGCTGACCCCCGGCGGGCTCACCGTCGTCGGCGTCACCGGTTCCTCCGGCAAGACCTCCACCAAGGACCTCATCGCCCAGGTGCTGACCCCGATGGGCGCGACCGTGGCGCCGCCGGGGTCGTTCAACAGCGAGCTGGGCCACCCGTGGACCGTGCTGCGCGCCGACGAGACCACCCGCCACCTGGTGCTGGAGCTGTCCGCGCGCGGGCCCGGCCACATCGCCGCGCTGTGCGACACCGCCCCGCCGCGCATCGGCGCCGTGCTCAACGTCGGCAGCGCCCACCTCGGTGAGTTCGGCTCCCGCGAGGACATCGCCCGCACCAAGGGCGAGCTGGCCGAGAAGCTGCCCGCCGACGGCGTGGCCGTGCTCAACGCCGACGACCCGCTGGTCGCCGCCATGGCCGAGCGCACCTCCGCGCGGGTCGTGCTGGTCGGCGAGGCGCCCTCGGCGCAGGTGCGCGCGGTCGACGTCGTGCTCGACGAGCAGGCCAGGCCGACCTTCCGCCTGGTCGCTCCGCAGGGCGAGGCGACCGTGTCGCTGTCGCTGCACGGCGCCCACCACGTCGGCAACGCGCTGACCGCCGCCGCGATCGCCCTGGAGCTGGGGGCGACCCCGGCCGAGGTGGCCGCGCGGCTCTCCGGCGCCCGCCGGGTCTCGGCGCGGCGGATGGAGGTGATCACCCGCCCGGACGGCGTCACGGTGGTCAACGACGCCTACAACGCCAACCCGGAATCGGTGCGCGCCGCGCTCAAGACACTGGCGACGATGGCCCGCACGGGCAACCGACGCCGGTCCTGGGCCGTCCTGGGTGTGATGGGCGAGCTCGGCGACGACTCGGTCGCCGCGCACGACGAGGTGGGCAGGCTCGCCGTTCGACTGGACATCAACCGCCTGGTGGTGGTGGGCGACGAGGCCCGCGCCATGCACCAGGGGGCGAGCCTGGAGGGCTCGTGGGGAGAGGAGTCGGTGCTGGTGCCGGACGTCGATGCCGCGGTCGCGCTGTTGCGCGCCGAACTGGCACCCGGTGACGTGGTTCTCGTCAAGGCGTCCAAGGTGGCCGCCCTGTGGCGGGTCGCGGACGCGCTGCTGGAGGCAGGTCAGTGAAGAGCATCCTCATCGCGGCCGCGATCGCCATGGTCGCGTCCATCCTGCTCACCCCGTACCTGATCCGGGTCTTCTCCCGGCAGGGCTTCGGGCAGGAGATCCGCGAGGAAGGCCCCGAGGGCCACAAGAGCAAGCGCGGCACCCCCACCATGGGCGGGGTGGCGATCATCGTCGCCATGTGGGTCGGGTACGGCGTCTCCCACATCGCCAACGCCACCTCCACCACCCCGGGCGAGGCGCCGACCGCCTCCGGGCTGCTGGTGCTGATGCTGGCCACCGGCCTGGGCCTGGTCGGCTTCCTGGACGACTTCATCAAGATCCGCAAGCAGCGCAACCTGGGGCTGAACAAGACCGCGAAGCTGGTGGGGCAGCTCGTCGTCTCCATCGGGTTCGCCGTCCTGGCGCTGCGCTTCCCCGACGAGCGGCAGCTGACCCCGGCCTCGGACAACCTGTCGTTCGTCCGCGACATCTCCATCGTGTCCTTCGGCGCGCTGGGCTTCATCGTGTTCTGCTACCTGGCCGTGTCGGCCTGGTCGAACGCGGTGAACTTCACCGACGGCCTCGACGGCCTCGCCGGTGGCTCCTCGGCGATGGTGCTGGGCACCTACGTGGTGATCTCGTTCTGGCAGTTCAGCCACGACTGCGGCCGGGTGGCCGAGGCCGCCTGCTTCGACGTGCGCGACCCGCTGGACCTGGCGGTGGTCGCCGCCGCGGCGATGGGCGCCTGCATCGGCTTCCTGTGGTGGAACGCCGCCCCGGCGAAGATCTTCATGGGCGACACCGGTTCGCTGGCGCTCGGCGGCCTGGTCGCGGGCCTGGCCATGGCCACCCGCACCGAGCTGCTGATGATCATCATCGGTGGCCTGTTCGTGGTCGAGATGGTCTCGGTCGTGCTCCAGATCGCGGTCTTCCGCACCACTCGGCGGCGGCTGTTCCGGATGGCGCCCTTCCACCACCACTTCGAACTCGCCGGGTGGGCGGAGACCACGGTCATCATCCGGTTCTGGCTGCTCGCGGGCGTCTGCGCGATGTTCGGCCTCGGCCTGTTCTACGCCGACTGGCTGTCCGCGGGCGGCGGCATATGACACCGGCCCGGCGGGTCCTGGTCGCGGGGGCCGGGGTCGCGGGCCGGGGGGTCGTCGCGGCCCTGCTGGCCGACGGCGCCTCGGTCACCGTCACCGACGGCAACGCCGAGCGGCTGGCGGCCTTCGCCGACACCGGCGCGCGGACCGCGCTGGGCCTGACCGAACCACCCGCGGGCACCGACCTGGTGGTCACCAGCCCCGGCTGGCGCCCGGACAACCCGCTGCTGCTCGCCGCCGCGGGCGCCGGGGTCGAGGTGATCGGCGACGTCGAACTGGCCTGGCGGCTGGCGCAGCGGCTGCCGCGACCGCCGGTGTGGCTGGCGGTCACCGGCACCAACGGCAAGACCAGCACGGTGACCATGCTGGAGTCCATGCTGCGCGCCGCCGGGCTCAACGCCGTGGCCTGCGGCAACGTCGGGCTGCCGGTGGTCGACGCGGTGCGCGCGGGCTACGAGGTGCTCGCGGTGGAGCTGTCGAGCTTCCAACTGCACTGGCAGTCGTCGATGCGCGCGCACACCTCGGTCGTGCTCAACGTCGCCGAGGACCACCTGGACTGGCACGGCGGCATCGATGACTACGCCGCGGCCAAGGGCAAGGTCCACACCGGGGCGAAGGTCGTCGTGCACAACACCGCCGACGAGTGGTCGGGCAGGCTCGCCGCCGCGCACGACGGCACCCGGGTCGGCTTCGGCCTGGGCACCCCGCGCCCCGGTGAGCTGGGCGTGGTGGAGGACCTGCTGGTCGACCGCGCCTTCGTCGACGACCCGGCTTCCACCGCCGAGGAACTGGCCACCCTCGGCGACGTGCTCCCCGGCGGCCCGCACAACGTGGCCAACGCCCTCGCCGCCGCCGCCCTCGCCCGCGCCCACGGCGTCCCCCCGGAAGCGGTCCGCGACGGCCTGCGCGCCTACCGGCCCGGCCCGCACCGGGCCGCCCCGGTCGCCGAGGTCGACGGAATCCGCTACGTCAACGACTCCAAGGCCACCAACCCGCACGCCGCCGCGGGCTCGCTGCGCGCCTTCGAGTCCGTGGTGTGGATCGCGGGCGGGCAGCTCAAGGGCGCCTCCGTCGACGGCCTGGTCGCCGAGGTGGCCGGGCGGCTGCGCGGCGCGGTGCTGCTCGGCGCCGACGCCGACGTGGTCTCCGCCTCGCTGGCGCGACACGCGCCGGATGTCCCCGTGACCCGGGTGCCGCCGGGAGACGATGGGGCCATGACCGCCGCCGTCCACGCCGCCCGCGCCATGGCACGTCCCGGTGACGTCGTGCTGCTGGCGCCCGCCGCGGCCTCGCTCGACATGTACCGCGACTACGCCCACCGCGGCGACGCGTTCGCCGACGCCGTGCGCGGGCTGCTCACCGACGGCGGACCCGGGACCGGCTGATGGTCACCCAGGCCGAGGCCCGCCCCCAGGTCGAGCGGCCGCGCCGGACCGGGCGCGCGCCCGGTCGGGTGACCGCGTTCCGGGTCGCGCTGACCGCGTGGCTGGGCAGGCCGCTGGCCTCGTTCCACCTGGTGCTCGCCGTGTTCGGCCTGCTCACCGTGCTCGGCTTGGTGATGGTGCTCTCGGCGTCCTCGGTGGTCTCGTTCAACACCCCCGGGTTCGGCCTCTACACCGTCTTCTTCAAGCAGCTCATCTACGTCTCCGTCGGCGCGGTGCTGTTCTGGGTGGCGCTGCGGGTGCCGCTGGCCCGCATCCGCGCGCTGAGCCCGACCGCGATGGTGGGCAGCATCCTGCTGCTGATGGCCGTGCTGACCCCGCTGGGCGCCGAGCTGAACGGCACCAGGAGCTGGTTCGTGCTCGGCCCGGTGTCGTTCCAGCCGGTGGAGGTCTGCAAGCTGGCGCTGGCGCTGTGGGGCGCGCACGTGCTGGTGGTCAAGAAGGCCGTGTTGCACCGCTACCGGCACCTGCTGGTGCCCGTGGTGCCCGCCGCGCTGCTGATGTTCGCCCTGGTCATGCTGCAACCCGACCTCGCGGGCACGGTCACCCTGGGCATCGTGCTCGTCGCGCTGCTGTGGTTCGCGGGCGCCCCGATGCGGATCTTCGGCGCGCTGGCGCTGGGCGGCCTGGCCGGGGTCGCGCTGCTCGCGGTGGGCACCGAGTACCGGCTCGACCGGGTGGTCAGCTTCCTCAACCCCGAGCAGGACCAGCTCGGCAAGGGCTTCCAGGCGGTGCAGGCGCAGCTCGCGCTCGCCGACGGCGGGCTGTTCGGCCGCGGGCTGGGCCAGGGGCCGTCGAAGTGGAACTTCCTGCCCAACGTGCACAACGACTTCATCTTCGCCCTCATCGGCGACGAGCTGGGCTTCCTCGGCTGCTCGCTGGTGCTGGGCCTGTTCGCCATGCTGGCCGTGGTCGGGATGCGGGTGGCGACCCGCAACATCGACCCGTGGATCCGGATGGTCGCCGCGACGCTGACCGTGTGGCTGGTGGCGCAGGCCGCCATCAACATCGGCTACGTGGTGGGCCTGCTGCCGGTCACCGGGATCACGCTGCCGATGATCTCCTCCGGTGGCACGTCCGCGGTGGTGACCATGGTGGTGTTCGGCCTGCTCGCCAACTGCGCCAGGCACGAACCCGAAGCCGTGTCGGCGCTGCGCTCGCAGGGGCCGGGCCGGTTCGGCAAGCTCATGCGGCTGCCCGCGCCGGACCCGTACAAGCCGCCGAAGAAGCGCAGGCCCGCCCGACCGTCGGCGCCGCCGCGGGGCGTCGCGCGCTCGACGGTCGACCACAGCAGGCGCGGTGCCCCCGACGGGCGCACCACGTCCGGCCGGGTCGCGGGTGGTGCGCCCGCCGCCCGGCAGAAGAAGACGAACCGCGGTGCGCCGCGGACCGCTAAAGGAGGACGTCGTTGACCGTAGGTCCCACCGGTGGGAACAGGGCGGCCCGCAAGGGACCGTGCGTGGTGATCGCGGGGGGTGGCACGGCCGGGCACATCGAGCCCGCGCTGGCGCTGGCCGACGCGATCATGCGGCTGCGCCCGGACGCCCGGGTCGTCGCGCTGGGCACCGAGCGGGGTCTGGAGAAGACCATCGTGCCCGCGCGCGGCTACCCGCTGGAGATGATCCCGCCGGTCCCCATGCCCCGTAAGCCGAACGTCGACCTGCTGAAGCTGCCGCTCAAGGTGCGCTCGGCGATCAAGACCACCCGGGAGGTGCTCGACCGCGTCGGCGCCGACGTGGTGGTGGGCTTCGGCGGCTACGTGTCGCTGCCCGCCTACCTCGCCGCCCGCGGCCGGGTGCCGATCGTGGTGCACGACTCCAACGCCAAGGCGGGGCTGGCCAACAAGGTCGGCGCCAAGTTCGCCGCGCGCGTCGCGGTGGCCGTGCCGGACACCGGCCTGCCGCGCGAGGAGGTCATCGGCATCCCGCTGCGGGAGTCGATCCTGCGGCTGGACCGGGCCGCGCTGCGGGCCGAGGCCCGCCGCTTCTTCGGCCTGCACCCGACCGCGCCGACGCTGCTGGTCACCGGCGGCTCGCAGGGCGCCCGCTCGATCAACGCCGCCGTCTCCGGGGCCGCCGCCGAGCTGGCCGCCGCGGGCATCGGCGTGCTGCACGCGCACGGGCGCAACAACACCCTGGCCGTGCAGCAGGTGCCGGGTGCGCCGCCGTACGTGTCGGTGCCCTACCTGGAGCGGATGGACCTGGCGCTGGCCGCGGCCGACGCCACCATCTGCCGCTGCGGGGCGATGACCGTCGCGGAGGTGTCCGCCGTGGGCCTGCCCGCGGTGTACGTACCGCTGCCGCACGGCAACGGCGAGCAGGCGCTCAACGCCGAACCGGTGGTCCGGGCGGGCGGGGCGCTGCTGGTGCCGGACGCGGAGCTGACCCCGCGCCGGGTCGCCGAGACGGTGATCCCGATCCTGCGCGACCGCGGCCGGGTGGCCGCGATGTCCGCCGCCGCCCAGGGCTCCGGGCACCGCGAGGCGGCCGACGTGCTGGCCGCGATGGTGCTCGACGCGATCGAGAAGAACCCCGCGGGGGATTCCCGATGACCTCGGCTGACGGTGTGCTCGACCGCACCCACCTCGTCGGGATCGGCGGGGCGGGGATGAGCGGCATCGCGCGCATCCTGCTGGCCAGGGGCAAGGCCGTGTCCGGCTCCGACGCCAAGGACGCCCGGTCCAACCTGGCCCTGCGCGCCCAGGGCGCGCGGATCGCGGTCGGGCAGGCGGCGGCGAACCTCGACCTGCTCGACGGCGGCCCGACCGCGGTCGTGGTGTCCACCGCCATCAAGGAGGACAACCCGGAGCTGGTCGAGGCCCGCGCCAGGGGGCTGGCGGTGCTGCACCGGTCCGAGGCACTGGCCGAGCTGATGGCCGGGCACCGGGTCGCCTGCATCGCGGGCACCCACGGCAAGACCTCGACCACCTCGATGCTCACCGTGGCGTTGCAGCGCTGCCGCCTGGACCCATCGTTCGCCATCGGCGGCGACCTCAACGAGTCCGGCGCGAACGCCCACCACGGCAGCGGCGGGATCTTCGTCGCCGAGGCCGACGAGAGCGACGGGTCGTTCCTGGTGTTCTCCCCGTCGGTGGCGGTGGTGACCAACGTGGAGGCCGACCACCTCGACCACCACGGCACGGTCGAGGCGTACACGGCGGTGTTCAACGAGTTCCTCGGCCGGATCGAGCCGGGTGGGGTGCTGGTGGCCTGCGCCGACGACCCCGGTTCGGCCGCGCTGGCCGACCGGGCGCGGGACCGGGGCATCCGGGTCCGCCGCTACGGCCGCGGGGCCAAGGGCCCGGAGGACGCGACGCTGCTGGACTACCGGCCCGAGGGCGGCCTGGGCGTGGCGCGGGTGTCGGTCTCCGGGCAGGAGCTGGAGCTGCGCGTCGCCGTTCCCGGTGAGCACATGGCGGGCAACGCGCTGGCCGCGTTCCTGGCCGGGCTGGAGCTGGGCGCCCCGCCCACCGAGCTGGGCGAGGGCATCGCCGCGTTCGGCGGGGTGCGCAGGCGGTTCGAGTACAAGGGCACCGCCGGTGGCGTGCGCGTCTACGACGACTACGCCCACCACCCGACCGAGGTCGCCGCGCAGCTCGCCGCGGTGCGCCCGGCCGCGGCGGGCGGGCGGGTGGTGGTGGTGTTCCAGCCGCACATGTACTCGCGCACCGAGACCTTCGCGGCCGAGTTCGGCGCCGCGCTCGCCGCCGCGGACGAGGTGGTGGTGCTCGACGTGTTCGGCGCCCGCGAGGAGCCCAAGCCGGGGGTCAACGGCGCGCTGGTCGCCGACGCGGTGCCGCTGCCCGCCGAGCGGGTGCACTACGAGCCCGCGTTCGACCGGGCCACCACGCTGGTGGCGGGCCTGGTGCGCCCGGGCGACCTGGTGCTGACCATGGGCGCGGGCGACGTCACGATGCTCGGCCCGGAGTTGGTGGCCGAGCTGGAGCGGCGGGCCGCCGGATGAGCGCCACCGCCTCCCGGCGGACCGGGGACCGGGTGCGGCGCGAGCCGCCCCGGCCGACGCGGCGGGCACCGGGGAACACGCGTCCCCGGCGCCGGGTGCCCCGCCGCTACCTGGTCCGCCGGTGGGCGGTGCTCGGCTCCTTCACGTTCGTCGTCGGCGTCGTCGTGGTGGTGTTCTTCACGCCGCTGCTCGGCGCGCACGACGTCGAGGTCAGCGGCACCGAGCAGCTCACCGCCGACGACGTGCGCGCGGCCGCCGCGGTGGCCCCGGGCACCCCGCTGGTGCGGCTGGACACCGACGAGGTCGCCGCCCGCGTCGCCCAGCTCCCCAGGGTGGACACCGTGCAAGTGCGCCGGTCCTACCCGGGCACCGTGCGGATCGCCATCTCCGAGCGCACCCCGGTGCTGGCCGTCCAGGCGGGCGACGGGGTGCACCTGGTCGACGGCACCGGCCTGGACTTCAGCACCGTCAAGGCCGCGCCCCCGGGGTTGCCGGTCCTCAGCGCCCCCGACCAGCCCAGCCGGGCCGCTGCCGCCGCCGCGGTCAGCGCGCTGCCGCCCGCCCTGACCGCCCTGGTCGCGTCGGTGGCCGCGACCACCCCGGTCGACATCCGGCTGACCCTGGGCGACGGCAGGCTCGTGGTGTGGGGCGGCGCCGAGGACTCCGCGCGCAAGGCCGCCGTCCTGGGGCCGCTGCTGACCCGGCCCGGCAAGACCTACGACGTCGCCGCCGCGGACTTCCCGACGGTCGCCGAGTAGGCAACTCGCTCGCGGAGTGTCGTACCCCCGCGCGAGACTGCGCGGCATGGCACAGGACGACACCCGGATCGACCCGCCGCGGGTGGCGGGCGACATCGACCAGATCAACGGTTTCCTCGACTACCTGCGCGGGTCCGTCGTGCTCAAGGCCGCGGGGTTGTCCGAGGAGGACGCGCGCCGCTCGGTGCTGCCCTCGCCGCTGATGACTGTCTCCGGGCTGCTGGCGCACCTGCGCTGGGTGGAGGCCTACTGGTTCGGCACCGTCCTCGACGGCAGGCCCGACCTGGCCCCCTACACCGACGAGGACCCGGACGCGGAGTTCCGCGGCGCCGTGGAGATCCCGCTGCGGAAGCTGGTCGACGACTACACCGCGCAGTGCGCCGACAGCCGCGCCGTCATCGCCGGGATCGGCCTCGACACCGTCGTGCCCTTCCGCGGCGAGGAGGTCAACGCGCGCTGGGTCCTGCTGCACATGATCGAGGAGACCGGCAGGCACGCTGGCCACCTCGACGTCATCCGGGAGCTGCTGGACGGCACCACCGGGGAGTGACCGGGCGGCGTACACCGCCGGGCGGGCACGTCCCGTGACCAACAACCGCGACACCGCACGGCGTGGCGGCTGGATACCGCGCGTCGCTATGCCTACCTTTCCTGTTAGTCCGGGGTTGACATAACTCTCACT
Organism: Actinokineospora sp. PR83; assembly: GCF_021056305.1. Lineage (NCBI taxonomy): Bacteria > Bacillati > Actinomycetota > Actinomycetes > Pseudonocardiales > Pseudonocardiaceae > Actinokineospora > Actinokineospora sp. PR83. The sequence goes on along the minus strand of NZ_JAJCXD010000007.1, from coordinate 14,107 downwards.
CTCTGGTTGAGGTCGAGGGTTCCCGGGCCCGCACATGCAGGACCACTATCAGGAAGGCGGCTTCGATGACGCCCCCGCACAACTACCTCGCCGTGATAAAGGTCGTCGGCATCGGTGGCGGCGGCGTGAACGCCGTCAACCGCATGATCGAGGTCGGTCTCAAGGGTGTCGAGTTCATCGCGGTGAACACCGACGCGCAGGCGCTGCTGATGTCCGACGCCGACGTCAAGCTCGACATCGGCCGCGAGCTGACCCGCGGCCTCGGCGCGGGGGCCAACCCCGAGGTCGGCCACAAGGCCGCCGAGGACCACCGCGAGGAGATCGAGGAGGTCCTCAAGGGGGCCGACATGGTCTTCGTCACCGCGGGCGAGGGCGGCGGCACCGGCACCGGCGGCGCCCCGGTGGTCGCCTCGATCGCGCGCAAGCTCGGCGCGCTGACCATCGGCGTGGTCACCCGCCCGTTCTCCTTCGAGGGCAAGCGGCGGGCCAAGCAGGCCGAGGACGGCATCCAGGAGCTGCGCAACGAGTGCGACACGCTCATCGTGATCCCCAACGACCGGCTGCTGCAGCTCGGCGACGTCGGCGTCAGCCTGATGGACGCCTTCCGCTCCGCCGACGAGGTGCTGCTCTCCGGTGTCCAGGGCATCACCGACCTGATCACCACCCCGGGGCTGATCAACCTCGACTTCGCCGACGTGAAGAGCGTCATGTCCGGCGCGGGCAGCGCGCTGATGGGCATCGGCTCCGCCCGCGGTGAGGGCCGGGCGGTGCAGGCCGCGCAGAAGGCGATCAACTCGCCGCTGCTGGAGGCCTCCATGGACGGCGCGCACGGCGTGCTGCTGGCCATCGCCGGTGGCTCCGACCTGGGCCTGTTCGAGATCAACGAGTCCGCCTCGCTGGTGCAGGAGTCCGCGCACCCCGAGGCCAACATCATCTTCGGCACGGTCATCGACGACTCGCTCGGCGACGAGGTCCGGGTCACCGTGATCGCCGCCGGGTTCGACGCGGGCCAGCCCACGCACAAGAAGCTGGACCCCTCGGCCATCGGCTCGCGCCAGGCGACCCCCGCGCCCCAGGCCGAGCGCGCCCCGGAGCCGCCCGCCCCGGAGCCGCAGCAGGCCCCGCAGCAGCAGACCCCGGCGCCCGCGCAGTCCTCGGGCTACGGGCAGTCCCCGGCCCAGTCCGGCTCCGGGTACGGCCAGTCCAACCCCGGCTCCGGGTACGGGCAGTCCGGTTCGAACACCAACTCCGGGTACGGGCAGTCGAACTCCGGGTACGGCCAGCAGTCCTCGGGCTACACCCCGCCGGTCTCGGCCACCCCGCCCCCCGGCTCGGTGCCGCGCCCGCTGTCCGGCGCGGGCTCGCAGGGCAGCCTGCCCGGCCGCCCCGTGCCGGTGACCGACGACCCCGACGACGAGGTCGACGTGCCCCCCTTCATGCGCCGGTAACCCCCCCGGTCCCCACGTTTTCCCCGCGAACCCCGGCGTTCCCGCGCCGGGGTTCGCCGCATCGTCGGCCCACCCGGATAGGTTGTGGGCCGACATGCTCCGGACGTGATCGATGAGGAGTCACAGGGTGCGCATTCGCCGGGTGGTCACCACGCGCGAGGGCGGGGTCTCGCGGCCCCCCTACGACTCGTTCAACCTCGGCGGGCACGTCGGGGACGACCCGGCGGCGGTCCGGGCCAACCGCGAGCGGCTGGCCCGCGAGCTGGGGGTGCCCGAGGACCGGCTGGTGTGGATGGAGCAGGTGCACGGCCGCACCGCCCAGGTCGTCGACGGGCCGGTCACCGAACCGCTGGAGGCCACCGACGCCGTGGTCACCGCCGAGCCGGGGCTGGCCCTGGTCGTGCTCGTCGCCGACTGCGTGCCGGTCCTGCTGGGCGACCCGGTGGCCGGGGTCGTCGGCGCGGTGCACGCCGGGCGCGTCGGCGCCCGGGTCGGGGTGGTGCCCGCCGCGCTGGCGGCCATGCGCACCGCCGGGGCCGACGTGGCGCGGGTCGAGGTGCTGCTGGGGCCCGCGGTCTGCGGCGACTGCTACGAGGTGCCGCAGGCGATGCAGACCGACGTGGAGAAGCACCTGCCCGGCAGCGCCTGCCGCACCCGCCGCGGCACCCCGGGGCTGGACCTGCGCGCCGGGCTGTGGCGCCAGCTCGCCGACGCCGGGGTGGCCAGGATCGGCATCGACCCGCGGTGCACCAACGAGGAAGCCGCGCTGTTCAGTCACCGCAGGGAAGGGACCACTGGGCGATTGGCCGCGGTGACCTGGGTGGACCCCCGATGACCGACCGCGCCGCCGAGATCGCCGCCAACCTCGCCGAGGTCCGGGCCCGGATCGAGGCCGCCTGCGCCGCGGCGGGCCGCGACCCGGCGGGCGTGCGGCTGCTCGGGGTGAGCAAGACCTTCCCGGCCGAGGACGCGATCGCCCTCGCCGACCTCGGCGTGCTCGACCTGGCCGAGAACCGGGAGCAGGACGCAGGGCCCAAGGCCGCGCGGGTCGCCGAGCTGCGGCCGGACCTGCCGATCCGCTGGCACATGGTCGGGCAGTTGCAGCGCAACAAGGCGCGCGCGGTGGTGCGGTGGGCGGCCGAGGTCCAGTCCGTCGACTCCGCCCGGCTGGCCGCGGCACTGGCCAGGGCGGTGGGCAACGCCACGGCGGCGGGGGAGCGCGAGGGGCCGCTCGACGTCCTGCTCCAGGCGAGCATCGACGGCGACCCGGCCCGCGGCGGCTGCCCGCTCGACGACCTGCCCGCGCTCGCCGAGGAGGTGGTCGGGGCGCGTGATCTTCGCCTCCGCGGGATCATGGCGGTGGCCCCGCGCGGGGTGGAACCCGCGGCCGCCTTCGCGCGTCTTGCCAGTGCAGCGGAACGGCTGCGGGCCGAACACCCCCAGGCCACGGAGCTTTCCTGCGGCATGAGTAACGATCTTGAAGAGGCGATCGACTACGGGTCGACGTGCGTGCGTGTCGGAACCGCCCTCCTGGGGGGTCGCGGGCTAGCCTCCCCCTAACGGGGGTCTGGGAACCCGAACCCCGGAGTGACGGTTGAGACGTGTGAGGCGCGGGTAGGTCGTCTTGCGCGGGAGCCACGCCCGGGAGTCACGGAGGAAGCCATGAGTACGCTGCAGAAGTTGAAGGCCTACTTCGGGATGGTTCCTGCCGACGAACTCGACGACTACGACCTCGACGACTACGACCGGCGTGGCTACGGCCACCGCCCGGAGTACCTCGCCGACGACGAGTTCGACGAGTACACCCCCGGACGTGGCCGCCGCTCGGGGCGCTACCGTTCCGAGTCCGAGGTGGACGACGACTACGAGCCCGTCGAGCGGTTGCGACCGCGCGGCTGGTCGCCGCCGTCGGCCATCGGGTCGACCGTGTCCGCGGTCGCGGACACCTCGACCACCCAGGGAGCACTGGCCATGGATGCCCGCCGCGACGCGGCGCCCCGCCCCCGACCCAGCGAGCCGCCGGTCCCGACCGGCTACCCGCTCGGCCGGGTGGTCACGCTGCACCCGAGCAGCTACTACGAGGCCAGGACGATCGGCGAGCACTACCGCGACGGTCGCCCGGTGATCATGAACCTGACCGAGATGGAGGACGGCGACGCCAAGCGGCTCGTCGACTTCGCCGCCGGTCTGGCGTTCGCGCTGCGCGGCTCGATGGACAAGGTCACCAACAAGGTGTTCTTGATCTCACCCCCCAACGTCGACCCGACCGCCGAGGACAAGCGGCGGTTGGCCGAGGGCGGGTTCGCGGGTCGAAGCTGAGTAGTGGCAGAGTTGACCCGTGGAACCAGTGCGTCTCGCCGCTTATTGGGTGTTTTTCGCCTTCTGGCTGCTGCTGACCGCCCGTGTGGTGGTCGAGCTCGTCCGGACGTTCGCCAGGGAATGGCGACCGGCCGGTGGGGTTGCGGTGGCGCTGGAGACCATCTACACAGTGACCGACCCCCCGGTCAGACTCGTCCGTCGGCTCATCCCGACGGTGCGGATCGGGGGCGTGGGCCTGGACCTATCGATTATGGTGCTGCTGTTGGTCGTATTCATTCTGATGCGGCTGGCCTATCCCGGGTAACGGGGAACTTGGGTGCCTGCAGCCCTGGAGCGCGTGAGGTGATCAGATGTCGTTGACCCCCGCTGACGTGCACAACGTCGCGTTCAGCAAGCCTCCCATTGGCAAGCGGGGCTACAACGAGGACGAGGTGGACGCCTTCCTCGACTTGGTCGAGGTGGAGCTCTCCCGCCTGATCGAGGAGAACAACGACCTGCGTGCGCAGGTCGAGCAGCTCGACGCGCAGCTCGAATCCGCGCGAGCCGACCTCGACGACGCTCGTACGGGCGCCGCCCCGGCCGCCCCGGTCCGGGCCGTGGAGGAGCCGCGCAGGCTCAACCCGGTCCCGCCGCCCAGCGCGCTGGAGCAGACCAGCCCCGGTGGTGGCGGTGACCACCACGTGCAGGCCGCCAAGGTCCTGGGCTTGGCCCAGGAGATGGCGGACCGGCTGACCGGCGAGGCCAAGGCCGAGGCGGACACCATGCTGGCGGAGGCCCGGACCAAGTCCGAGCAGCTGCTCTCCGAGGCCCGCACGAAGTCGGACACCATGGTCAACGAGGCGCGCACGCGCGCCGAGACCATGCTCAACGACGCCCGCACCCGGGCCGACACGCTGGAGCGGCAGGCGCGCGAGAAGGCCACGTCGCTGGAGCGCGACGCCCAGCGGCAGCACACGGAGATCCTCGGCGCGGTGCAGGCGGAGCGCACCACGCTGGAGAAGAAGATCGACGAGCTGCGCACCTTCGAGCGCGAGTACCGCACCCGCCTGAAGACCTTCCTCGAGTCCAGCCTGCGCGAGCTCGGTGACCGCGGTTCCGCCGCGCCCACCTCCGAGGGCGCCCGGGCGGCAGCGGGGCAGCAGAGCGGTTACTCGTTCGGTCCCCGCGCCGAGGCGGGCTGAGCCGGAGTAGCCGGGACAGCGGCCCGCGGACCGGGACCGGTTCGCGGGCACGACGTCCCGGTGGGTGGGGTCAACAGTGCTGATCATCGTGTTGGTGCTGGTCCTGGTGGCGTTCGGCCTGCTGGTCGGCGCGCTCACCACGGCCAACACCCTGTTCGCGTGGATCTCGGTCGCGGTGAGCGTCGCCGCGGCGGCCATCCTCGTCGTCGACTGGGTGCGGTCCCGCCGCACGCGGTCCGCGGCGCGGTCCGCCCCGGCGGTGGCCGACGACCACCTCGACGACGAACCCGAGCCCGCGCGGGCGGCCGGGCCCGATCCGGTCCGGGACGGGTCCGGGGCAGGCGGAGCGGAACCCGAACCAGGTGCCGCCGGGGGGCCCGGGGACGAGCCCGCCGAGGAGGCCACCGACGCCTCCGACCTGCTGGTGGTGTCCGACCTCGACGCCGAGGTCCGGGTCCTCGACGAGCGACCGCGCTACCACCTGGGCCGGTGCTCGTTCATCGCGGGCAAGCCCTCGCTGACGCTGCCGGTCGCCGAGGCGCGCCAACTCGGCTTCACCCCCTGCGCGCTGTGCACGCCGGACGCCGTGCTGGCGGCCCGGCACCGCGAGGGCCGGGGCACCGAGCAGCCGAACGACGTAGGCTGACCAGCGTCCTGTGGACAACTCCCGACGCCGATCGGGAAATCTGGATAACCTCGGTTCCGTTCGGTTGAGCCGAGGAATCCGGGGGTTTCCATGTCGACGTGGTGCTCGTCATGTCCGTGACCACAGCCACACCCAAGCTCGGTGGGGACTTCCACCGCCTGTGGTTCGCGTCCCTGGCCACCAACCTCGGCGACGGTGTCGCCTTGGCGGCCGGGCCGCTGCTGGTGGCGGGCCTCACGCGTGACCCGGCACTGGTCGGCATGGCCGTGTTCGTGCAGCAACTGCCGTGGTTGCTGCTGTCGCTGTTCAGCGGCGCGCTCGTCGACCGGCTCGACCGGCGGCGCCTGGTCGTCGCGGTCAACCTGGTGCGCGCCGCCGTCCTCGGCGCGCTCACCGCCGCCATCGCCACCGGGCACGTGTCCATCCCGGTGGTCTACGCGGCGTTCTTCCTGCTCGGCACCGCCGAGACCCTCGCGGACACCGCCTCGGGGGCGTTGGTCCCCGCGGTCGTCCCGGTCGAGGCCCTGCCCGCCGCGAACGCTCGGCTCACCGGGGTCCACCTGCTGGGCAACCAGTTCGCCGGACCGCCGCTCGGCGCAGCGATCTTCGTGTTCAGCGCAGCGCTGCCGTTCGGGGTCAACGCGGCCACCTTCCTCGTCGGGGCGCTGCTGGTGCGCAGCCTGCGCCACCGCGCCGTGCCGCCCGACCCGGCCGGGCGGCGCCCGATGCGGCAGGAGATCGCCGAGGGGGTGCGGTGGCTGCTGGCCCACCGGTTGCTGCGGATGTTCTTCGTCTGCCTGTTCTTCATGAACCTCACCCTGATGGGCGCCTTGTCGATCATGGTGCTCTACGCGACCGAGCGGCTGGGCCTGCCCGCGATCGGGTTCGGTCTGCTCACGACGGTGATGGCGGTCGGCGGGCTGCTCGGCGCGGTGGCCGCGAGCCGGTTGATCCGCCGCTTCGGGGAGAGCCCGCTGATGCGGGTGGGCCTGCTCATCGAGACCGCCACCCACTTCGTCCTCGCCACCACCCGGTCGGCGTGGGTCGTGGGCGTGGTCCTGTTCGCCTTCGGCGTGCACGGCGTGGTGTGGGGCACGATCATCGCCGCCGTCCGCCAGCGGGTGGTGCCCGACCGGTTGCGCGGCCGGGTCGGCAGCGTGTCGATGCTGCTGTCGATCGGGGGCGCCGCCCTCGGCTCGCTGAGCGGCGGGCTGCTGGCCAAGGCGTTCGGGCTGACCGCCCCGTTCTGGACCGCCGGGGTCGCGATGGTCGTGCTGACCGCGGTGGCCTGGCGCGGGTTCGGGCCCGCGGCGTTCCGCGAGCAGGCTCCCGGGAACCCGGTTGCGGACACGCAGTACCCTGGGGGTACAGACGTCGATCCGGCCATCACCGGGGAGTCTCCGGAAGAACGGGCCTGCGCTCCGCCAGGGGAGCGGCCCCAGTAGAACCGGACGGGACCGGCCCGTGACAGCCGGGTACGAGAGGTCACCGGGTTCCCGGTGGCAAGCGGGGTGGTACCGCGGCGCGGACCGGCGCAGGACCGGGACGGGTCGTCCCCGCGTGGGTCCGACCGATCTCGTACGAGGAGTGCCACCCATGGGTTACCCCAAGGCGACCAGTTCCGCCGCCGGGGACGCCGTCCCGGCGCAGCCGTCCTTCCCCGCCCTCGAGACCACCGTGCTCGACTACTGGGCTCGGGACAACACGTTCCAGGCCACTGTGGACGCCCGGCCCGCGGGCGACGACGGGGACAACGAGTTCGTCTTCTACGACGGCCCGCCCTTCGCCAACGGCCTGCCGCACTACGGGCACCTGCTGACCGGCTACGTCAAGGACGTCGTGCCGCGCTACCAGACCATGCGCGGCCGCCACGTCGAGCGCCGCTTCGGCTGGGACACCCACGGCCTGCCCGCCGAGGTGGAGGCGGAGAAGCAGCTCGGGTTCTCGTCGAAGAGCGACATCGAGGCGTTCGGGATCGAGAAGTTCAACGACGCCTGCCGCACCTCGGTCATGCGGTACGCCGACTCGTGGCGGGCGTACGTGACCCGGCAGGCGCGCTGGGTGGACTTCGACAACGACTACAAGACCCTCGACCTGGACTACATGGAAAGCGTCATGTGGGCCTTCAAGTCCTTGTACGACAAGGGCTTGGTGTACGAGGGCTTCCGGGTGCTCTGGTACTGCTGGCGCTGCGAGACGCCGCTGTCCAACACCGAGACGAAGATGGACGACACCTACCGCGACCGGCAGGACCCGGCCGTCACGGTGGGCCTGCGGCTGCGCGCGCCCGGCACCGACCTCGACGGCGTGCAGGCCCTGGTGTGGACGACGACCCCGTGGACGCTGCCGTCGAACCTGGCCGCCGCGGTCAACCCGGAGGTCGACTACGCCGTCGTGGAGAGCGCCGGTACCCGGTACCTGCTCGCCGAGGCGCGGGTCGCCGCGTACGCCCGCGAACTGGGGGAGGACCTGCCGGTCCTGGCCCGGTACCGGGGCAGCGACCTGGTGGGGACGCGGTACCAGCCGCCGTTCGACTTCTTCGCCGGTCGGGAGAACGCCCACCAGGTGCTGGCCGCCGACTACGTCACCACCGACGACGGCACCGGTGTCGTGCACATCGCGCCCGCCTTCGGTGAGGAGGACAAGGTCGTCACCGACGCCGCCGGGATCGAAGTGGTGGTCCCGGTCGACAGCCACGGCCGGTTCACCGCGGAGGTGCCGCCGTACGCGGGCGTGCACGTCTTCGAGGCCAACAAGCAGATCATCCGCGACTTGAAGGACAGCGGCGCTCTGTTGAGGCATGAAACCTACAACCACCCGTACCCGCACTGCTGGCGCTGCGACAACCCGCTGATCCAGCGCGCGGTGTCGTCCTGGTTCGTCGCGGTCAGCACGTTCAAGGACCGCATGGTCGAGCTGAACCAGCAGATCAACTGGGTGCCCGGGCACATCAAGGACGGCCAGTTCGGCAAGTGGCTGGACAACGCCCGCGACTGGAACATCTCCCGCAACCGGTTCTGGGGTTCCCCGATCCCGGTGTGGGTCTCCGACGACCCCGCGTACCCGCGGGTGGACGTCTACGGCTCGCTCGACGACCTGGAGCGCGACTTCGGCACCCGGCCGACGGACCTGCACCGGCCGACCATCGACGAGCTGACCCGGCCCAACCCGGACGACCCCACGGGCGCGTCCACCATGCGCCGGGTGCCGGAGGTGCTCGACTGCTGGTTCGAGTCGGGTTCGATGTCCTTCGCCCAGGTGCACTACCCGTTCGAGAACCGCGAGTGGTTCGAGGACCACTACCCGGGTGACTTCATCGTCGAGTACAACGGGCAGACCCGCGGCTGGTTCTACACGCTGCACGTGCTCGCCACCGCCCTGTTCGACCGGCCCGCGTTCACCAACTGCGTGGCGCACGGCATCGTGCTGGGCGACGACGGGCAGAAGATGTCCAAGTCGCGCAAGAACTACCCGGACGTCAACGAGGTCTTCGACCGCGACGGCTCCGACGCCATGCGGTGGTTCCTCATGGCCAGCCCGATCCTGCGCGGCGGCGACCTGGTCGTCACCGAGCGGGGCATCCGCGACGCGGTGCGCCAGGCGGTGCTGCCGCTGTGGAACTCCTGGTATTTCCTCGCCCTCTACGCCAACGCCGAGGGAAAGGAGGGCACCTGGCGGACCGACTCGCCGCACGTGCTCGACCGCTACGCGCTGGCCAAGACCCGGCAGTTGGTCGAGTCGGTGACCGCGGCGCTGGACACCTACGACATCTCCGGGGCGTGCCAGTCGGTGCGCGAGTACCTGGAGGTGCTGACCAACTGGTACGTCCGCCGCTCGCGGGACCGCTTCTGGGCCGGTGACACCGACGCGATCGACACCCTGCACACCGTGCTGGAGGTCGTCTCCCGGCTGGCCGCGCCGCTGCTGCCGCTGACCACCGAGGAGGTGTGGCGGGGCCTGACCGGTGGCCGCTCGGTGCACCTGGCCGACTGGCCGGACGCCGAGGCGCTGCCCGCCGACGACGCCCTGGTCGCGGGCATGGACCGGGTGCGGCAGGTGTGTTCGTCGGCGCTGGCGCTGCGCAAGGCCAACCGGCTGCGGGTGCGGCTGCCGCTGGCGAAGCTGCTGGTGGCCGCCGAGGACGCGGCGGTGCTGGAGCCGTTCACGTCGCTGATCTCCGACGAGGTCAACGTCAAGGCGGTCGAGCTGACCACCGACGTGGCCGCGCACGGCCGGTTCGAGCTGGCGGTCAACGCCCGCGCCTGCGGGCCGCGGCTGGGCAAGGACGTGCAGAAGGTCATCAAGGCGGTCAAGGCCGGGGAGTGGAGCACCACCGACGCCGGTGCCGTGGTGGCTGCCGGGGTGGAGCTGCTCGACGGCGAGTACGACCGGCGCCTGGTCGCGGTGGACGCCGGGGCGACCGCCGAGCTGCCCGGCAGCTCCGGGCTGGTCGTGCTGGACACCGAGGTCACCCCGGAGCTGGCCGCCGAGGGCCTGGCCCGCGACCTGATCCGGGTCGTGCAGCAGGCCCGCCGCGACGCCGGGCTCCAGGTGTCGGACCGGATCGCGCTGACCGTCGACGCCCCCGGGGAGGTGCTCGCTGCGGTGCGCGTGCACGAGGCGTTCGTGGCGGGGGAGACCCTGGCCGACTCGGTCGCCTACGCCCTGGTCGAGAACGGTTCCGCCGGGACCGTGGGCGACGGTGTGCAGGTCCGCGTGGACGTCCGGCGCGTCTGACCGGACCCGTTCGACGGCGGGGGCGCCCAGTGGGGGCGCCCCCGCCGTTGTGCGTTCGTCACCACAGGAACTGGTCCGGTCCCCCGGCGGCCGGCACGCTGGGGGGCAGCGCGACGTCCGCGCGTCGGGGGTACTGGGGTTCCACTGGGGGTTTCGCGTGTCCGAGACGCGCAAGCGCTGGATACTGTCCATCGGCGGTGCCGCCGTCCTGGCGGTCGTCCTGCTCGCCTGGTTCGTGCTGTTGCCCGACGCGCGGCCGTCGCCTGCACCGCCGGACAGGGCTGCGGCGCAGGGCCAAGCCGCTGTTCCGCTCACGGCGGCGCAGACCGCGCAGGCGTTCCTCGACCGGGTCCGCCGGGGTGATCACGCGGGCGCAGGTGCCCTGACCGACAACACCCCCGCCGCCACCCAGGCACTGGCCGACACCCGCACCGCCCTGGGTGCGCAGGGCGTGGTGTTCGCCCTGAACCCGGTGGAGCCCGCCGCGGGCGCGGTGGAGGCGCAGGAGGCGTTCACCACGACCTGGACCCTCCAGTCCGGCAAGGCGTGGACGTACTCCAACACCCTCCGCGTGGTCCGCGCGGGCGAGACCTGGCTGGTGGCCTGGACGCCCGCGGTCATCCACCCGCAGCTCGCCGCCGGGCAGCGGCTCGCCCACCTGGCCGCCCAGCAGAACAGCGTCGCCGTCGTCGGCGCGGGCGGTGCCCCGCTGTTCACCTGGTCCGGGAGCGACCTGGCCCCGGTGGGGGACACGCGGGTGGACCCGACGCTGGCGAGCGCGATCAAGAAGGGCGCCACCCCGGCGACCGGGGCGGGCGACGGCGTGGTGGCCGTGGTCGACGCGAACGGCGCGCCGGTGGCCACGCTGTTCGGGACCGCGCCGCCGCCCGCCGCACCGGTGGCGACGACCCTGGACCCGAAGGTCCAGGCCGCCGCGAACGCCGCCGTCGCGGGCGCGGGGAAGCCGACCACCCTGGTCGCCCTGCGCCCCTCCACCGGCGGCATCCTCGCCGTCGCCACCGCGGGCGGCTCCGACGGCGCCCGCGCGTTCAGCGGCCTCTACCCGCCGGGCTCCACGTTCAAGGTCGTCACCGCCGACGCCGTGCTCAGCGCGGGCGCGGCGACCACCGACACCGTGCTGCCCTGCCCCGGCACGCAGACCATCGGCACCCGCACCATCCGCAACGCCGACTTCGACCTGGGCGCGGTGCCGCTGCACACGGCGTTCGCCCAGTCCTGCAACACCACCTTCGCCGCGCTCGCGGGCGACCTGCCCGCCGACGCGCTGCCCACCGCCGCGGCCCGGTTCGGCCTGGCCGCGGACTTCTCGGTGCCCGGCCTCAACACCCAGACCGGGCGCGTGCCACCGGCCGGGGACCGCTCCGAGCAGGTGGAGAACAGCATCGGCCAGGGCACCGTGCGGGTCAGCCCGTTCGGCATGGCGCTGGTCTCGGCCACCGTCGCGCACGGCGGCGCGGTCACCCCGCGGCTGTTCACGGGCGTCGACACGACCGTCAACACCGGCTACCGGGGCCCGGCGGTGGCGACCGTGCGGTCCCTGCGCACCATGATGCGCGAGGTGGTCACCACCGGCCGGGCCACGGCGCTGGCGAAGTACGGCGCCTCCGGCAAGACCGGCACCGCCCAGTTCGGCGACGGCAGCCAGGCACACGGCTGGTTCACCGGCTACCGGGGCGACGTGGCGTTCGCCGTCCTGGTCGAGGACGCGGGCGCGGCGGCCCCCGCCGTGGACGTCACCGGTCGCTTCCTGGCCGGGCTGGGGTGACCCGGTTCAGCCCGCCCAGCGGACCGAGGCGAACACCACCACGTTGTCCTCATAGGACCGGCGGGCGCGGTCGAACGCGCCGCCGCAGGTGATCAGCCGCAGCGCCGCCCCCGGCACCGGGTCGTAGACGGCGTCGGTCGGGAAGGCGTCCTTGGGGTACCGGCGCACCTCGTCGACGGTGAACACCGCTGCCGCGCCGTCGGAGCGGTGCACGGTGACCCGGTCGCCCGGTTCGAGTTCGCGCAGGCGGGAGAAGACGGCCGGGCCCGCCCGGGAGTCGACGTGGCCGGCGAGCACCGCGGGCCCGACGTCGCCCGGGGCGGTCCCGTCGGCGTACCAGCCGACCCTGGCGAAGTCGGCGGGCGGTTCCAGTTCGCCAGCCGCGCCGAGCCGCAGCGGGACCACTTCCCGCTCGGCGACCCCGATGGCGGGGATCTCCAGCCCCACCGGCGACACCCGCGCCGCTGCGATCGGCTCCGGGGGCGGGGCGGACGGCGGTGCGGTGGCGGGCGGTGCCACCGGGAGCGCGGGCGCGCAGCCGGTGACCGCCGCCAACACCAGGAGGACCGCCGCGGCGCGCTTCCTCACCCCCGCGCCCGGGCGCGGAACCGCAGCGCGGCGCCCGCGCCCGCCGCCGCGAGCAGGGACAACGCCGCCAGCAGTCCCACCGGCGAGTCCACAGTGGAGGTTCCGCCCGCGCCGGCTTCCACCCCCAGCAGGGGTTTGACCTCCGGGCCCGCGCTGTCGGTGAGCGGTGTGCCCTTGAGCGCGCCGTCGGCCTCGGTCACCAGCAGCGTCGTCGAGGTGCCCGCGCGGACGTCGACCTGCGTCGGGGCCCGCCCGGCGGACCCGCTCAGCACCACGTCGTAGCGGCCCGGCGGCAGGTCCCAGTACGGGGTGGTCATGCCGTAGGAGGCGTCGGCGGCGAGCGGGGTGGTCGTGCCGACCACCTCGACCGTCACCGGGGCGAGCGCGGCGGTGCCCTGCACCACCCGGACCCGGCCCGCGCCCGACTCCGGCCTGCCCAGGTCGTCGGTGACCAGGTCGCCGCGCAGCGAACCACCGGGGCCGGTGGCGAAGACCAGCAGCGAGTGGGCGGTGGCGGCGGTGATGTCCACGGTCGCGGTCAGCGCGGGCGGGGAGGTCGGCGCGGCGTCGGCCGGGCGCATGGCCACGGTGTACGCGCCCGCGCGCAGCGCGGAGTACGGGGTGACCGCGCCGTACCCGGCCTTGCGGACCACCACCTGCTCGGCGCGGCCGAAGGCGGCGAGGTAGATGTCGACCGGTGGCGCCTCGGGGGCGAGGTGGCCCAGGCGCACCCAGCCCAGGTCGGGGCCGGGGGCGGCCCGGGCGGTGGGTGGGGCGCAGGCGAGGAGGAGGACCGCCGCAACGAGCGGTGCTGTCCGACGCGACATCGTCGGTGTTCCTTTCGGGGTTCAGGGAGGTGGGTCGAACGGGGCGAGCAGCCCGGCGGGTGCCCCGGGCGGGTAGCGGACCAGGACGCCCTCGGCGGTGCTGGTCACGGACAGGGGCCGGTAGGCGCCGCGCTGGCCCGCGAAGTACAGGGCGACCTGGTCGGCCTGCTCCCCGGCGGCGGCGACCAGCAGTTGGCGGCGGGGTTGCCCGGCCGCGTCCTCGCCAGGCACCGCGGGCAGCGCGGTGACCCGCACCGGTCGCGACGAGGTGAGCCCGGCGAGGACGGTCAGCACCCTGGGGTCGACGCGACCCGTCCGCAGCAGGGCGGTGACGTCGGGGCGCGCGGTGAGCCGCGGTGAGTCGGCCAGCGCGGATCCCGCGTGCCTGCGGGCGCCGGTCTCCCCGGCCGCGCCCCGGCCCGGCGCCCCGGGCCGGTCGACCTCGACCCGCTCGGGGCCGGTGCCGAACACCGCCACGGTCTCCCCGCCCGGGACCGCGCCCCGCGCGCGCAGCGCCGGGGTCAGCAGCACCCAGGCGTCGGGCGGCGGTTCGCCCGCGGCGGCGCGGGTGGTCA